>JAXDQN010000436.1:0-3031 GCA_034667865.1 Gammaproteobacteria bacterium | reverse complement strand
GGAGGCACAGACGGCTCATATGGCTCCCGGCCAGCAGGCCAGCTTCACCGTCGACGCCCTCGATGGCGCGCGGCTCAGCGGTCATGTTGAGCGGCTGTCTCCCGGGGCCGAGTCGGAGTTCGCCGTTCTCAAGCCCGACAACGCCACTGGCAACTTCGTCAAGGTTCCGCAGCGAATCGGCGTGCGCGTCGCGGTGGATCCGAGGCAGCCGTTGGCGTCCCGTCTCAGGCCAGGCATGTCGGTGGAGCTGCGCATCAATACCCGAGATAGGCCGTGAAGCCGGCATTCGCCATTATCGCTGCTGTGATGCTGGGAGCCTGCGCCGGTCCGCGTCCCAAGATACCGATGAGCGCGTCTATCACACCGCCCCAGGCCTGGCGCGCAGATACGAGCGCAGCGGGAGACATCAGCGCGACTTGGTGGCAGGCTTTCGGCGATCCGGTGTTGACGCGCCTCGTCGATGCCGCGCTCATCGACAATATCGACATCGCCCTTGCAGCCTCACGCGTGACCGAGGCACGCGGCCAGTTCTATCTCGCCAAGGCACGCACATTGCCCGACGTCGTCGCCAAAGTGGTCGGCGGCCGCGAGCGTGATATCAATCCCGGCTTTGGATTTCCGCAAAGTCAGGATGTCGTTGCAGGCGAGTTGGCGATCTCTTACGACCTCGATCTCTTCGGACAGCTGGCCCGTGCCAGCGATGCGGCCCGAGCAGCACTGTTGTCATCGGAAGCCTCGCGGGACAATGTACGCCTCGCGATCGCGGCAGCCGCCGCAAGCGGTTACATCACGCTGTGTGCCTTCGATGCACGTCTTGCGGTGCTGCGAGACACACTGGTCGAGCGAGCGAACTCTCTCAAGATTGCCCGGCGTCTTTTTGAGGCGGGTTATTCCTCGCAGCTCGATCTCGCGCAAGCGGAGTCGGATTACCGAACCACCGCACAACAGATACCCGCGGCGCAGCTGGCCATCGCGCGTCAGGAAGACGGCCTGAGCATTCTGCTCGGTGTCAACCCGCGCGCCATCGAACGCGGCGTCGATCTGATCGACCTTACACTCCCCTCGGTACCCATGATGCTACCGGCTGCGCTGCTTCGGCGCCGACCGGATATTGCGGCAGCGGAGGAGCAGCTGGTTGCCGCCGATCGATCACTGGATTCCGCGCGGGCGGCTTTCTTGCCCGATGTACAGCTCTCCGCGCAAGGTGGGCTTGCAGGGTCTACCCTGGTCCCAGGCAGCCCAATAGTGGTGTTCTCGCTCGGTTCACGCATTCTCGCTCCGGTCTTCGACAGCGGCCGACTCAAGGCACAGCAGGAAGTAGTGGCGGCGCAGCGCGATCAGGCTGCCTTTGCCTATCGAAAGGCAGCGCTCGCCGCCTTTCGCGAAGTGGAAGATGCACTGGCCGCCGTTCAGCGCCTCGATGAACAGGAGGCTGACTTGGTGGCGCAGCGCGATGTTCTCGCACGGGCGCTGAGGCTAGCCATCAATCGCTATCGTGCCGGTTATTCGCCCTACCTGGATCAGCTCGATGCCGAGCGGGGATTGTTGTCCGCCAGGCTCGCGTTGGTGCAAAGTCGGGCCGATCGCTTGAATGCACTCGTAACTTTATATCAGGCGTTAGGCGGTGGATGGCAGAGCATGCAAGAGCATTGATCTGGCGTTCTCGGGCTTAATAAGGAGCAACTACATCGGTAATTTAAAGGTGAAGGCGCCCGTCATTCATATCGGGCCCCCCAAGTCTGCATAGACAGTCCGCTGCAGCTCCTGCGCGAAACTCAGGCCTCCGGAATTGCTTTCCGCCTGCCCGTCTCCTTGAGCATCGATCCCACAGCGTCCTTATTTGATTTCGAGCAGTCAATCAAAGAGCAAACGCAGTCTTTGCCACATCCACGATCTCGTTCGCTTGCCCGTTGAGGACTGCCTTCATCATCCAGAGGCTGAACCTCTTAGCTTGCTCGAGCTTGATCTCAGGCGGCATGACGAGCTCCTGACGATCGGTCAACACATCGATGACCGCAGGGCCTTCGTGGGCAAAAGCGGTCGAGATCGCCGCTTTCAGTTGGCCCGGGTCTTCGACCCGCACTCCGTAAATACCCATTGATTCCGCCATGCTGGCAAAATCGGGATTGTCGAGCCGCGTTCCTGTCGGCAGAAATCCGCCGGCCTTCATTTCGATATCAACAAAGCCAAGCAGACCATTGTTGAAGATAAGCATCTTTATCGGCAGCTTCGATTGACGCACCGTGAGAAGATCGCCCATCAGCATACCGAAGCCGCCGTCCCCCGACATTGAAATGACTTGGCGCATGGGGAGTGCGAACTGCGCACCGATGGCTTGAGGCATCGCATTGGCCATCGAACCATGCAGAAACGATCCCAGCAGCCGGCGCTTTCCGTTCATCTTGAGATACCGTGCCGCCCACACTGTCGGCTCTCCCACATCGCAAGTAAAAATGGCGTCCTCTTCGGCAAGGTCGCTCACCACTTTGGCGACGAGTTGCGGGTGAATGGGCGAGTGTTTCGAATGATCATTGGCAAGATCATCAAGCGCCTTGCGGGCCTTGGCATATGCGGCACGAAAAAGCTCCCGATTTTCATAGGATGGTAGTGTCAACGGCTCATCCCCAGACAACGAGTCCCCCGTTCGGGGGCAAGAGAGGGGTTGCTAGCCTCGGGAAAATGGGACGTCGCTCGATCGCACAGGGAAGCTCTCGTGTCGCCGACTGATGACGTGTTCTCGGGAATGATCTACGCCGATATCACAGGGTATGAGGCCACGGGCGCAGAAGCCGATAAACCGCCAAAGGCCTTCAGGTGACAATGCCGGAGTGGCGTGGACGCATCTCGGACTCGAGCGCACTAGTTCAGCGAAGTAATGGCCATTTCGTGCGCATTCAAGCGCAGTTTCGGACTGACCCTCTGCATGCACATCGTACCCCCATCGGGGGGACACGGTAATCGAAACCGTTCATTTACGATCGGCGCATGGTGTTGTCGCAGGCACTCTCATGCTAACCGACGCTAGTAAAGG
>JAXDQN010000435.1:0-5156 GCA_034667865.1 Gammaproteobacteria bacterium | reverse complement strand
CCAGCGTCGAATGCACCAGCACCAGTACTCGCAGTTTCTTCACAACGCCAGCCTCGGCAATTGGCGCTCCTCATAGGATTCCGCCAGACGGGCCATCACCCACAGCAAATGCGGCTTCAGCTCGCGCTTAGAACCGCGCAAGTATAAATTCAGCGATTCGCAGCGCTCGATCATCAAGCGCACAACCTGGTGCACCAGGTACTCGCTGAAGGCGCCGCGCCGCAGGATTTGTTGGCGCAGCGTACTGCGCATTTCGCGCAGCACACTGGCCGCCTTGGCAGAGGCGCGCGTGCGTGGCACCGTGGTAAACACTTTGAGCAACAATTCATCCGCGCCTGTGCGTCGCGGCAGGCGATAACGCGCCAGCTTCTGTTCGTAGTGCTGGCGCAAGGTTTGCGTTTCCTGCGTCACGTCCTCGATCTTGCTGCGATCGGTCACCAGCGGCTTTTGCGATCCTATTTCGTCCGCCAGGGTATCAATGAAGGTGAGCTTGGCGTAGGCCGGCCAGCCTGCGTATTCCCGCCGCCACGAGGAGTGCGGCTTAAGCCACACCGCAAAGGTCTCGGCGAAGTCTTCGGTGGGATGCGCCTGCGCATACCAGGCACCTAGATGCTGCACAAAGCGGCGGCTTCCCGGCCGCGGCCGATAGGTGTCGGGATAGGGCAGAGATGCCGGCCCGAACACCGCGCGCCACGGGCCGCGGCGGCGCAGTCGATAGGCCGTGTCGATGGCATGGCCCGCCTCGTGGCGCAGGATGCGCATCAGCCAGTTGCGGTTGCCGCCTTCCACCTCACGCATGAAGCGGCGCTCCAGCCGCATCAGGCGGCGGTTCGCCAGGTAGAATGGAATCGCGATGCCTGGGATGCCGTCAGGCGAAAACCATTCCTGTGCCAGCCAGCAGTGCGGGCGAAAGCGAATGCCGCGGGCCGAGAGTTCGCCGTACAGCCGCTCGATGGCATGCTCGAGTTCGGTGCCATGTACGGTAAGTTTCAAATCGCAGAAGCGCAGGCTCAGTAATTGCTCATCAGACAGCTTCTCCCAAGCCAGTCCGGGCGCGCTAGCCCGGGGCTCGCTAGCCATGCGTGCTCTCGAGTTCCTCGGCGACAGCACGGCGACCATCCAGCCCCGCGAAATCGAACAGCTTGGGGTCAGCCAACTGCGAGCCGGCGACATTGCAAATGCTGGAGAAGATGGCTTCGATGCGACCCGGAAACGTCGTCTCCCATTCGCGCAACATGTTCTTCACCACCAAGCGCTGCATATTGTCCTGCGAGCCGCACAGGGTGCAGGGGATGATGGGGAACTCTCGCGCGGCGGCGTAGCGCATTATTTCGCTCTCGGCCACATAAGCCAAGGGCCGGATGACTATGTGGCGGCGGTCTTCGCTCAGCAATTTCGGCGGCATGGCTTTGAGCTTGCCGCCGAAGAACATGTTCAAGAACAGGGTTTCGATAATGTCGTCGCGGTGGTGGCCCAGCGCGATTTTGGTCATGCCATTTTCCGCCGCAAAACGATACAAGGCGCCGCGGCGCAGGCGCGAGCACAGCCCGCACATGGTTTTGCCTTCCGGGATGACCCGCTTCACCACCGAATAGGTATTCTGTTCGATGATGCGGAAACGCACGCCCAAGTCAGTTAAATACTTCGGCAGCACCTGCACCGGAAATCCCGGCTGCTTCTGATCTAGATTCACTGCCGTGATCTCGAAGCTCACCGGCGCGCTGCGCTGCAAGCTCAACAGAATGTCGAGCATGGTGTAGGAATCCTTGCCGCCCGACAGACACACCATGACATGATCGCCCTCGGCGATCATGGCGTAATCGGCGATGGCCTTGCCGACCGATCCGCGCAGCTGCGCCTGCAGCTTCTTGAAATTGTTCGACGATGTTTTGGCTATCGCGGACATGCTAGGGCGCCTCGAGATACTTCGCTTCCAAGTATCTCAAGTAGGCCGCCGCAGTCAGCGGCTTGCCGGTGGCCTGCTTGATCAGTTCTTGAGTGGGCAGACGCGCGCCCACGCCGTGCACATTGTCGCGCAGCCAATCCATGACGCCGCCGAAATGTCCTGCGGCCACTTCTTCATCCAGCGACGGCATCGCCGCGCGCATAGCCTCGTTGAGTTGTCCGGCTATGACGGCACCCAGTGCGTAGGACGGGAAATAACCGAAATGTCCCACTGCCCAGTGAATGTCCTGCAAACAGCCTTCCACATCGCCGCTGGGTCGAATGTTCAGGCGCTGCTCCAGGTTGGCATTCCACGCTTCCGGCAGATCCGCCACCGGCAGCGATCCCTCGAGAATCTTCTTCTCGAGTTCGTAACGCAGCATGATGTGCACCGGGTAGGTGAGTTCGTCCGCGTCCATGCGAATCAGGCTGCGGCGCACGCGGATCAAATGCCGGTAGAGGTTCACTTCGTCCCATTCAGGTCCCGTGACCTGCAGGTATTTCTCCAGCAGCGGCCGCAGATACTTGACGAAGGAGCGGCTGCGGCACAGATTCATTTCGAACAGCAGCGACTGGCTCTCCTCGAGCGCGAGTCCGCGATCCCGGCCGACGGGTTGATCGCGCCATTTCATCGGCAGGCCCAAGTCGTACATGGCATGACCGGTTTCGTGAATCGCGCCGAGCAGCCCGGAGAATGGATCGCTCAAATCGAAGCGCGTGGTGACTCGGATGTCGCCCGGCACGCCCTCGGTAAAGGGATGTTCGCTTTCATCCAGGCGGCCGCGGTCGAATGGGAATCCCAAGGACTTGAGCACATCGGTGGACAGCGAGCGCTGGCGCGACACGCTGAATTTGCCGCTCAAAGGAATTGGCGGGTGGGCGGCCTGCACCTCGATGGCCTCGTTGATCAGGCTGGGGAGCTTGCGCGACAGCGCCTTGAAAATGGTGTCGATGTCGGCGGTCGAGATGCCGGGCGTGAATCCGTCCACCAGCGCGTCATACGGCGCCAATCCGCGCGCCTGACCGAGCAGTGCGGCCTTGTCGCGCACCAGATGCACCACCTCTTCCAAGTGCGGCGCAAGTATCTTGAAGTCATTGGCCTTCTTCGCCTCAACCCAGTACACCTCGGCACGGGACGTGGCTTTGGCGAGACGCGCGATCAGCGAAGGCGGGGTGGCAATGGCATGATCTCGCTGGCGGCGCATCTCATGCAAATTGGCCAGCGGCCAATCTTCGAGCTGCGACGCGCCGGCCTCCGCGCGTTCCAGCAAGCGCGCCACCTTCGGCGTGGTGAGCAGCGCATGGTGCTCCGTTTCAAGCGCCGCCAATTGCTCGCCGCGCACATCCGCGCTGCCGCGCGGCATCATCACCGCAGCGTCCCAGCGCAGCAGCGACAGCGCACCGCGAAACGCGTGCAAGCGGCGAAACTCTTGTTCCAATTGTTCGTACGGCGAGGCGGCCATCAGACCCTTCCGGGGAAATCATTACTGTTCTTTGGGTCGGACAGTCTACCAGAGCAAGCCGGCAAAGCGGTGTCTAAATCAACAAAACATTAATTATTTCAATGGCTTATGGAAATTCCATTGAGCGGCAGGGTGCCGGTTTGATGGAACGGCAGATTGCGTAAGAATGGCAGATCGATGCTGGCGGCTCCGGTCAGATCGTAATCGATCGAATCGGCTTGTTGATTGAGTTTGTTGGTCAGTTTCGCCAGGGCCAGCAACATGTTCGCCGTTACGGTTACGTCGATTTCGGCCTCACCGAAAGCGGGAATGACGATGGCACGATCGCTGATGCCGCTCGCAATCTGCTCCCCGCCCACATTCAGTTCGGCATGCACGCCACGCACCGGCAAGTCACGGTCATTCGGATTCTGGATGGTGAGTTTCACGGCGAAGTTTTGCTGCAGCAAGTTGCCGCTGCGCATCTGAATGCTGCTCACCGTGACATTGGGCCGGTTGTACTTCGGCGTCACCAGGGAACAAGCACCCAGCCAAACGCTCAAAGCCAAAGTAAATGCAACTATTGAGAAACGCATGAGCCGCAACAAAACCCTCGGAAGCCGTGGCAACATGCGCGAATGATACCGCACCCGGCAAAACTCGCCGCCGCACTCTGCGTTGCCGCGCTGAGCTTCGCTCTCCGCTGCGCGGCTGCACCCGCAATTCCACCTTCGCCGTCGTCCACCCAGCCGCCAGCTACGGTTCCCCCCTACATTCTTCCTGGTGCGGGTGCGCCTGCTGACGCAGCCCCCAAGACTGCCGCCGAATCCGCGCGGATGTTGCCGACGCCACCGAAGCCGCCCGCCAACTGCCTGACCTCCGGCGATGGGTATTTGCGCGCGCAAGTCGCGGGCGCGGTGGAGGCAAAGATAGACTGGCCCAACGCCGGCACGCGTTGCCAGGGCGAATCACGCGATAAGCCCGCCGGCGTGCGTATGAGCTTCCAACGCGCCGGCGGCGGCGCGCCCAATTTATTGCTGGTTTTCGGCGTCACGGGCGTACGCAAAGGCGAGTCTGCGCGCGAGCTGGGCGTGAACCTCACCGTCATCGTTCAAGGCACGAATCACATTTATGGCACCTTGGGCGATTCGCGCTGCACCGTCGATTCCTTGACGCAGCGGCCGCTCAAGCAGCCCGGCGCCTATCGCGTCGAAGCGCGCGGCTTTTGCACACAGCCCGCACATGCGGTGCGCGGCACGGGCGACGTGTTGGTGAGTACCTTTGAATTCGCCGGTCCTGTGACCTTCCCCACCGACAGGGAAACCTTGTGAACCGACTGCTGCTGGGAATGACTGTCGCGCTGGTGTTGCTGGGCATCGCTCGCGCACAGCCCGAGATTGAACCGCTGTCGGCTTTCCCCCAGAGCTTGTTGGCGGTGCGCACCGGCAGCGGCAATGTCATCAATTTCAAAATCTGGACTGCCGATACGCCGGCGCGCGACCAGCAAGGACTCATGTTCCAACGCAGTATGGATCTGCACGCGGGCATGTTGTTCGTGTTCCCCAAGAATGAACGCGTCTCGATGTGGATGAAGAACACTTACATTCCGCTCGATATGCTGTTCATGAATCGTCGCGGCATCATCGAGTACATTGCAGCGAACACCACGCCCTTCTCCGAAGCCATCATCGGTCCGAGCGCTCCTGAATTTGCAGTACTCGAGCTGAACGGCGGCGCGTGCGAGCGGCTGGGAATCAAAGTCGGCGATTC
>JAXDQN010000434.1:0-2532 GCA_034667865.1 Gammaproteobacteria bacterium | reverse complement strand
CGGAGCAGAGCAGCGGTGATACGACATTGCAGATAGGTCCAACCGGCGGTTGGTTCTCAGTGACCACGCGCGCCCATTACAACCAAGTGGGCGGCTTCATTTTCAAGCCCTACAAGCCTTTCCCGCCCGAGGATGGCAAGTACATTCGCAAGCTGGCCAAGCACGATTATTTCGCGGCCATTCTCAAACAAAAATTCGTCTATCACGCCAGCGGCGCGTACTGGAATAGCGCCTACGGCTACGCCAAGATTTGGGACGAGAAATATCGGCGGGACCACCAGGATCATTTGAAACTGATCAAGGAGGTCCGCATTGGCGAAGTGCCGACCGCCGAGTATGCGCAGCGGATGGTGATCGAGGCCGAGCGGACGTTGTCGAACAGCGGCCCCTAGAGTTCGTGAGCGCTGGCTCACGCATCTGTCCCGCTGCCGCGCAGGCTTGCCAAAATGCTCGGATAATGAGTATATTATACTCATATAGAAGGACACTCCCATGACCGCTACGACCAAGCGCGCCAACTTTGACCTATCTCCCGAGCAGGAAGAACTGCTCGCCAATCTGCGCGCTCAGCTAGCCGCTTCGAGCACAAAGGAGGCCGTATTGAGAGCGGTACAGTTGACCACCTTGCTGCTGGACGAGGTAAGCCAAGGTAATCGCCTTTTTGTCGGCAAGAGTCTTACTACTGCGGTGCGTCTAGTGATCCCGGAACTCGAGGCCCGCGCAGGCGGACATTGGCGCTGGCTCCTTGAGCGCCCCCATCCGTGGCGGCGGCAACTCTGGGTCAAGGGACGCAAGCTCTTGGCCTCGGCTGTATGGCTGGACGCATTGACTAACGGCATGGGTCCGCGCGAAGCCGCTGAGAACTGGGATCTGCCTTTGCAAGCCTGTGAGGAGATATTCGCGTACTGCGAGGTCAATAAAGCGCTCATCGAAGCCGAAGCCAACGAAGAGCGGCAGCGCTAGTCAAAGCCCCTAGCGTTTCGGGTAGGCCGATCCGTCGCGACGCACGAAGCCGCCGGTTTTGGGTGCCCGCATGTCGATGTCCGGATAATCGGTCTCATCGTCGGCTTCCTTGCGTGATCCGACTTCGAGCACCAACGCGTCCCGATCGGAACGGTTTTGCAGGTGATGACCGTCGTCGATGCCTGCCTTGAAACCCGCGCAGTCTCCGGCCCGCAAGATTTCTTCTCCTGCATTCGTCACCAGCGCCAATTCACCCTCGAGAACGAACACAAACTCATCTTCGTGACTGTGCCAATGCCGCTGGCTTGACCAAGCGCCGGGCGGCAAACGCAACAGATTCACGCCGAAGTCGCTCAAACTCGCCGCGTCCCCCAGCTTTTGCCGCGCACGCAGCGCGCAGGCGGCGTCAAACGGCGCCGGGTAGCCGCTGCCGAGATGCGTGGGTGCGCTGGCGAGATCGATCTTTTTCGGCATGGGTGAGCACTCTAATTTGGCAACATGAGATAAACAAGAAACCTTTAATCAAACCCTTACTCATTAAAGGTTTCGATGGTAAAGTCTTAATGAAGCCACTGCTTATTAAAGGTTTCATAGTTGAAAAAATCGTCCCTTCACCCAAGCCTCCGGGCAAACGCGGTACCCGTTCCGGGACGCTCTGGCTGCTATGCGGTGGTACCCCCGAAACTCCAATTTCTGCCCTTGGATTCGCCCCTCCTGCCACTTGCCCGCCGCGAGATGCAGGTGCTCGGCGATGCGGTCGCAGCAGCTCCAGGGTACGCGAAACTTCTCATGCACATGCTCAATCGCAGGGAGGCGGTCGATAGCAGCCAAATCGAGGGTACGCATACTCAGTTCGATGAGCTCCTGTTGCATGAAATAGAGGCGGGGACGAAGGACGCGGTTAGCAATGCCGATGCCGATCGGACAATGAACTATCTGCATGCCTACGCGAAAGCCGTGAGAGCCATCGAAAAGCGCGGCAAGAGCGCGCTTGATCTTGAGCTCATTTTGTCTTTACACGAGCAGCTGATGCGCGGGGACACCCGGTCAACACCGGGGAGATTTCGCAACGTGCAAAACTTCATCGGTGGCATGAAGATGGAGCATGCGAGATTCATTCCGCCCCCGGCGACAGAAGTTCCGCCCCTCATGGAAGTCCTTGTGGCGCGGATCGGCTACGAGCCGTCCGAGGAGAGCCCAATCCGGATCGGTATTCTCGGGCGAGCGCCCTTCATTCATGCGCAGTTCGAGAGTATCCACCCCTTCGTCGACGGCAATGGCCGGGTGGGGCGAATCCTCATTCCCTTGATGTTCTTAGCCGAAGGGGAGCCACCGCTGCACTTGGCTAGCTTTCTTAAAGTGCGCCAGCACGAATACTACGATGCGCTGCTCGAGGTGCAGATGCACTTGCGGTGGGCGGCGTGGCATCAACTCTTCTTAGAGTGCGTGATTGCCTCCTGTCGGCACACGGTGCACCTCCTATCAGAGCTTTCGAAGCTTTCCGATCGATGGGATCAAGCACTGACAGGCAGACAGATGCGAAAGCACGCAACTGTCTGGCAGTTGTCG
>JAXDQN010000433.1:0-6028 GCA_034667865.1 Gammaproteobacteria bacterium | reverse complement strand
AGTCGGCTTGGTTTCCAATACAGTTACCGCAGACGCATTATTTTCCTGACGGCTAACCGGTGTGCAGCTTTGACCTGCTCCGACTTTGGGGAGTTTTCTAACGCTGCCTGGGGATTCTGCTAACGCGTTCAGTTTTTGGAGCATCAACACGGAATGGTGACAGAGCCTAGCGTGCCGAATCGACTCACGGTTGCCGCACGTAAGGGCCGATCGACTTGGCTTCCCAAGCGCAGATGAAATCTATCTCATCGAAAAGAATCGAGTCTCGCCGCGCATTTTCCATCGGCCTATCGTACCGAAGTCGCCGGTGTCGGTGTATTGTATAAAGGGACGCGGAAGCTAAGAATAAGGAGCACGGGAAATGATTACGTTACGCCTGACCAACACCTTCGCCCTGGTTGCCTTGATCGCGCTGGCTGCTCCGCCGGCGAGCGCGGTGGATTCGCATCCGGCGCCCATCACCGAGAAATCCTTCAAGTGCATCACGGAGATGACGCATGTTCGGCATTTTTACGTCGACAACTTAAACGGCAATCTCAAGGAAACCGTGCGCGTTGCGCAGTCCACCACCGGCGAGCCCTATCCGGTCGGGTCCGTGCTGCAACTGGTGCCCACTGAAGTGATGGTCAAGCGTGAAAAAGGCTTCAACGCGACCACAAAGGACTGGGAATTCTTCGAATTGGATATCACGAAAACCGGCTCGAGCATCCGCACGCGCGGCTTCACCGAAGTCAACAATCGATTTGGCGGCAACTGCTTTAACTGCCATGTGAAGGCGCGTCCGGAATGGGACCTGGTGTGCGACGTCACTCACGGCTGCGATCCCATTCCCATCACTCGTGCCATGAGCGGTGCGCTGCAAAGAACCGATCCGCGCTGCGAGCACAAAACCCCCATCAGTGATGAGGATGCCGCGGCACTGGCGCAACTGGGTTCCATCGTCAAGGCAATCAACGCAGCCAAGCCGCCGGCACAATAACCTAACGTTCATTGTCGGCGGCGATCCACTCGGCCGCCTTCTCGGCCATCATCAGTATTGGACTGTTGGTGTTGCCGCTGGTGATCGTCGGCATCGCGCCCCCATCGACCACTCGCAATCCAGCGACGCCGCGTAGTCTCATATGCGGGTCCAACACTGCCATCGGATCATTCGCAGCACCCATTTTGGTGGTGCCTACTGGATGGAAAATCGTGGTGGCGATGTCGCCTGCGAGCCGAGCAAGATCTTCATCCGTTTGATATTGCACACCTGGCTTCCATTCCTGCGGTTTAAACTTGGCCAGAGCAGGTTGGGCAACAATCCGGCGCGTGACCCGCAGAGAATCGGCGGCAACCTGTCGATCCTCATCGGTACTCAGATAGTGCGGATGAATGGCTGGCGCATCCGCGAACCGCGGCGAGCGGATCTCCACCGTGCCCCGGCTGGTCGGGTTCAAGTTGCAAACGCTGGCCGTAAAGGCCTCGAAACGATGCAAAGGCTCGCCGAACGCATCGAGGGACAGGGGTTGAACATGGTATTCAAGGTTTGGCCATTCATGCGTGGCTGAACTTCGCGTGAAAGCGCCCAGCTGCGACGGCGCCATGCTCATCGGACCCGTACGTCGCAGCAAATATTCCACGCCGATCTTGGCTTTCCCGTACAGCGAGGCGCTCAGCATATTGAGGGTCGGCGTACCCTCTACCTTGTATACCGCCCGAATCTGCAGATGATCCTGCAAATTCGCGCCGACGCCCGGCGAATCCAACACAACATCAATGCCGTGTTGGCGCAGCAATGCGGCCGGACCTATGCCGGAGAGCTGCAGAATCTGCGGCGAGCCGATGCTGCCGGCGCAAAGAATGACCTCGCGCGCAGCCCGCACGGTGAGCATTTCGCCGCCCTTCCAAACCTGCGCGCCAACGCAGCGCAGCTCGCCGGCGCGCGACTCGGTGAGCAATCGCGTTACATGCGCCTGGGTCCACAGACTGAAGTTGCCGCGGTCGCGGCAGACGGGACGCAAGAACGCCTTGGCCGTGTTCCAGCGCCAACCGGATTTCTGATTGACCTCGAAATACCCAACACCTTCATTGTTGCCGCGATTGAAATCCGCAATTCTCGGGATCCCACTTTGCTCTGCGGCTTGGGCGAAGGCGTCGAGCACTTCCCAACGCAAGCGCTGCTTTTCGACGCGCCATTCGCCGCCGACGCCATGGTAGCGCTCAAACTCGGGATCATTGCCCGGGAAATGATCTTCGTGTTTGCGAAAGGCCGGCAGCACATTTTCCCAAGCCCACGCCGCATCGCCGGTGAGCTGCGCCCATCGATCATAGTCGCGAGCTTGCCCGCGCATGTAAATCATGCCATTGATGCTGGAGCATCCACCCAAGATCTTGCCGCGCGGGTAGCGCAGCGAGCGCCCGTTTAAACCAGCCGCGGGCTCGGTGTTATACAGCCAATCGGTGCGTGGGTTGCCAATGCAATACAGATACCCCACGGGAATGTGAATCCAATGGTAATTGTCGGGGCCTCCGGCCTCGATAAGCAACACACGGCAATTGCGGTCGGCGCTCAGTCGGTTCGCCAGCAACGCCCCTGCGGTCCCGGCACCGATGATTACGAAATCAAAGTTCGATTCGGCCACGCGATCGGCGGCGTGCGGCGCGCGGCTAGCGCTGCACTTCTTCCACTACCGCCTGCCCCGACACCCTCACCCGGATCAATCCCCAACAAAGCCCGATGGTGAGCATGAAGGACACAATCAGCAGGGCGAGCCAAATGAGTGAATCGTGACTGGACGCGCCGAGCCAGCCCCAACTGCTCAACAGCCACACCACCGCGGCGAAAAAGGCAGTGCCTAGGCAGACTCCCAGTGCACCCAACGATCGCCAAGTTGCATGCACGAAAAAAATCCAGACGGCCAATAGGCCAATGCCTATGACGGCCTGGGCCGGCTGCATGTGCGGAAAATTGCTGCCTATCCAACCGAGGTAGGAGAATCCGCTCGGGTTGTAGGTCACAAACACGAGGGCAAGGGACGCCAGAAAACGCGCGCCGAATCCGCCCAACGTCAGCTTGCCCATATCCTGCCCCCAGTCATTCGCGACGCCAGGATGTTAACGCGAACTTACCGCTCAATCACGCATCGGCAGTGCGAAAGGCGATTTTCCCCCGGATACGGCGTGTTCGGCCATCAGAAACGCAGCTGCGTTCCATGACTGACCCGGCATGCCGCGGGGCGCGAAGGTTTTTCCGTGCAGCCATTCGGTGAATCTCCAGTCTCGCAGCGCACAGACACGGGCGAGTTTGATCAATTCTTGTCGCGCCTGCTCGCCCCTGCCCGTCGCAGCCAGCGCCGCCACCCAGAATCCACCGACCATCGGCCAAATACCGCCGTTGTGGTATTGCCACACGAAGTTTTGCCGGTGGCGCGCCATGTAAGGCCGCCATAGCGAGTTGCTCTGCTTGATCGGATGCGTCACGGCCCGAATCGGATAGGGCGCGCTCGCCTGCGAACTGGTCAGCGCCCCGAGGGTCCGGATCTCAGCGTCGGCATCGCAGAGCCCGAGCAGCACCGCCAAAATGTTTCCGAAAACATCGCCCTCGTCACCGAAGAACGAGAAATTCACAAAGCTCAAGTACAAATCGCGGTTGCGCCCGCCGCGCAGCGCATAGTCATTCAGCAAACGGGCCCGCCGGTAATCCGGCAAAACCGCCGAGAACGGATGAAACAGCCCGTTGAAGTTCTCGCGGGTCTGTGTCGCCGCATCGATACGGTATAGGCGCTTCGCGAAATACCACAATGCATTGGTATAGAGCACAAACCCTGAACGCGGCATGATGTCGGCCCAGTCGCTGGCTTCATTTTGCTGCAATAAGAAGAAGCGCTGGTGTTCCTGAGCCCGTAGCCATTGGATGGCGAGCTTGATCTGCTTGGCATATCGGCGTCGCAAGCCGCCCGGGCACTGCAACTTGTCCAGCACGGCCAACGCAATGATCCACCACAGCGTGGCGTCGATGCATCCGAGGTACCAAAAATCGGCTTCCTGTTTCTTCAGGTCGACGAATTTCGGGATTTGGCCGTTCAAAGCCTGGTGTTGCGCCAACGTGTGGAGGCTCGCAGGCGCCGCCCGCCGCAGGGATTTGTCACCCGAGAGCGCCATACCGATCGCGCAGACTGCGGCGTCGCGTCCGAAGATTGCTGAGTAGCCGCGATTGTCGGCCTTGCGTCCGGGCGAGGCCGCGAGTACGCCTCCGCGCACACTATTCGCTTTGAGCAACTCGATCGATTTGCGATGACACGCCTCGAGCAGTTGCGCGTCGCTGGCGCGTGGGGTGAAGGACATCCGCCGCATTTTACGCCATCCGCCCTGCTTGTCCGGGATTGTCTGACACGCAGACGGGTTCTGCAGGTTCTTTGACGAGTGGGAAAGTGCGCGTGTGTGTGATATTAACCATGTGATCGATTTGAATAGTTTTTCTTTCTCCACGAGGAGGAGTCAAGAGAATGGCAACGGCCCGTAAGAAAACCACGAAGACGAAATCCGCTTCGTTCCATCCGCCGCAGCAACCCGATTGGCACCGCATGATCGAGGAAGCGGCCTACTATCGAGCCCAAAGACGCGGGTTCCAAGGCGACCAGCGCCTAGAAGATTGGCTCGCTGCCGAGCAGCAGGTGAAGCATCAGCTATCTGCGTGAGGCTGCGGTCCGCGGCGGCTGATCGATCCACTTCCAGTCCTTTGCGGATGCCCTGCAACCGGAGGAAGCGCCGGTCCATGCCCTGCCTCGCAGTATTCGGCCCGTGGCTACGAATGCTGCAACGATACGGCAAACCCAAGCATCCACCGGCCAAAGTCCGGGGATTCGTTGAGTTCTGCCTCGAGGTTGCCGAACTGCCGTAGCGCGTCGCCCTACTGCGCCGCGCCGCGCTACGCCGGAAATGCGAGTTCAAGCGATGGGTAGCGAAATGGAAAATCGCGCGCCACCCTGCGGTTTTGTGATCGCGGCGATCTGCCCTGCGTGCGCCTGCACGATGGCACGACATATCGATAGACCGAGTCCGGCACCGCCGGTGTTGCTCTCCTCGTGGCCCCGATAAAACTTGTCGAACAGGCGTGCGGAGTCACCTGGCGGCAGCCCGGGACCTTCGTCCTCGACATCGATGCGCTGAAATTCGCCTTCTCGCAGCGCCGAAACGGTAATGGCGGTCCCTGCGGGGGTATGTTTGGCCGCATTTTCAAGCAGATTCATGAATACCTGCATCATCAAAGCGCCATCGATGTTGAGCGGCGCCAGATCAGCAGGCAATCTCAGCGTCACGGCCCGGCCCGTCAAGGGAACCTGCAGTCGCTCGAGCGCCGTGTTCAACAGTTCCGCGATTGTGATCCACTGACGCCGCAGCGCGATGCTGCCGCTTTCGAGGCGAATCAGCTCAAGCACGTTCGATATGATCCCCGACATCTCATTGGCTTTGCCTTCGATTTGTCCGATCAAAGATCGGCGCGCCTCGGGGGCAAATACCATCGACTCATCATTGAGGGCGCTGCTCGCGGCGGTAATCACGGCCAGGGGTGTCCGCAGGTCATGAGAGATTGAAGCAAGCAGCGTATTTCGCACGCCCTCTGTCTCCGCCGAAATGCGCGCCGATTCCGCCTCCTCTTGAGCCCGCGCTCGCTCGATCGCGAGTGCGATTTGTCCTGCAAAGGTTTCAACCAAGTGGCGCTGTTCGGGAAGCAGCAGTCTGCGGCGCTGGCGAGGCAGGATTACAAGGACACCGAGCGTGCTGTAACTACCATTCAACGGAAGGTATTGGGCCGTCGATGCCGGCAACGTGTCGGTGCCTAAGCCCGCCGGAACATTGTGGTCGTACACCCATTGAGCGACCGATCGATCAGAGCCTCGCAGTGAGGCTGCTGTCGCCGGACTTTGTGGATATTGCAGCTGGCCTTTCGCGTTGGACACGAGGATCACGGACTGGGCGTCAAAGCTTTCCGCGACGTGTCTTACCGCCACCCGCGCCAAGTCCTCGAGAATTCGGGTCGCGGCCAACT
>JAXDQN010000432.1:0-5503 GCA_034667865.1 Gammaproteobacteria bacterium | reverse complement strand
TTATGCGAAAATTCCCTGCGAGCGTGTGATCGGTTGCGTGGTGTATCCGGCCGCCGAATTGCTGTCGCCGGGCGTCGTCAAGCACGTCGAGGGCAAGCGCTTTCCCTTGGGCGAGCCCGATGGTTCAATCAGCGATCGAGTGTCGAAGCTGGCGGCCAGTTTCGTCAAGGCGGGGCTGCATGCGCCGATTCTGGACGACATTCGCTCGGAGATCTGGCTGAAATTGTGGGGCAATTTGAGCTTCAATCCGATCAGCGCACTGTCGCGGGCGACGTTGGCGGGAATTTGTCAGTTTCCTCCGAGCCGTGCGATCGTGGAGGCTATGATGGGCGAGGCGCAGCAGGTCGCCACCAAGCTGGGCGC
This sequence comes from Gammaproteobacteria bacterium, assembly GCA_034667865.1. Lineage (GTDB taxonomy): Bacteria > Pseudomonadota > Gammaproteobacteria > Steroidobacterales > Steroidobacteraceae > Bog-1198. The sequence goes on along the minus strand of JAXDQN010000432.1, from coordinate 5,140 downwards.
GACTTTCCGCGTACCGATGGAGAAGCGAATTGCGGGCGCGGAAAAGGTGGGTCACCACAAAACCTCCATGTTGCAAGACGTGGAAGCCGCCCGCACCTTGGAAATTGACGCCTTGTTGGGTTCGGTGGTGGAGTTGGCGCGCCTGACGCACACTGCCACACCGCATATCGACACGGTTTTCGCACTGACTAAACTATTGGCAAAATCACTGGATGAGGGTTGGCCGCAAGCCGGAAAAGCATGAATATTCACGAGTATCAAGCCAAGGAAATTCTACGTAAATACGGCGTCGCGACGCCGCGCGGCATGCCGTGCTTCTCGGTCGCGGAGGCAGATGCCGCGTCACGCACACTGGGCGGCAAAGTCTGGGTGGTGAAGGCGCAGATTCATGCCGGCGGCAGAGGCAAGGGCGGCGGCGTCAAAGTGGCAAAATCGCTGCAAGAAGTGCATGACTTTGCCGGGAAAATTCTCGGCATGACGTTGGTGACCCACCAGACCGGCCCTGCGGGGCGCCTGGTCAAGCGCTTATTGGTCGAGGAAGGCGCAGACATCCGCAAGGAACTGTACGTCGGCATGGTCGTCGATCGCGCCACGCAGCGGGTGACCTTGATGGCCAGCTCCGAGGGGGGCATGGAAATCGAAGAGGTCGCAGCCCACACGCCGGAGAAGATTCACAAGGTCGCCATCGATCCGGATCTTGGACTCACCGACGCGCAGGCTGACGATGTTGCCCATAAGATCGGCGTTCCTGATGGATCGATCGCGCAGGCGCGAAAATTCATGCATGGCTTGTATCAAGCCTTCGTCGAATGCGATGCGTCGCTGGCGGAAATCAATCCGTTGGTGCTCACCGGCGCCGGCGACGTGCTGGCGTTGGATGCCAAGATCAATTTCGACTCGAATGCCTTGTTCCGTCATCCGGACATCGTGGCGATGCGCGATCTCGACGAAGAGGATCCGGCCGAAGTCGAAGCCTCGAAGTTCGACCTGTCGTACATTTCCTTGGGCGGCAATATCGGTTGCTTGGTCAATGGCGCCGGACTGGCAATGGCCACCATGGACACCATCAAATTGTTCGGCGCCGAGCCCGCCAACTTTCTCGATGTCGGCGGCGGCGCCACCAAAGAGAAGGTCACCGAGGCATTCAAGCTCATGCTGAAGAATCCCGCGGTCAAGGGGATTCTGGTGAATATATTCGGCGGCATCATGCGCTGCGATACGATTGCGGAGGGCGTGATTGCCGCCGCCAAGGAAGTGAAGCTCAGTGTTCCTTTGGTGGTGCGCATGAGAGGCACCAACGAAGAATTGGGGCGCAAGGCGCTCAAGGATTCGGGGTTGCCGATCATTTCGGCCGACAACATGGCGGACGCCGCGAAGAAAATTGTCGCAGCCGTTGCCGGGCACAAGTAGAGGAATCCATGAGCATTTTGATCGACAAGAACACCAAGGTCATGACGCAGGGCATCACCGGCAAGACCGGCGCCTTTCATACGCGGCTGTGCCGCGACTATGCGAATGGCAAGGAAGCTTTCGTCGCCGGCGTCAATCCGAACAAGGCGGGCGATAACTTCGAAGGCATTCCCATTTTCGGCAGCGTCAAGGAAGCCAAACAGCAGACCGGCGCCACCGTGTCCGTCATCTATGTGCCGCCGCCGTACGCGGCGGCCGCCATCGACGAGGCGGTAGATGCCGATTTGGACCTGGTGATTTGCATCACGGAAGGCGTGCCGGTGCGCGACATGATCATGACGCGCCATCGCATGCGCGGTAAGAAGACTCTGTTGGTGGGACCTAACTGTCCCGGTGTGATCACGCCCGACGAAATTAAGATTGGCATCATGCCCGGACACATTCACAAGAAGGGACGAATCGGCGTGGTGTCGCGCTCGGGTACGCTGACCTATGAAGCAGTCGGACAATTGATGGACTTAGGCTTGGGCCAGTCCACCTGTGTCGGTATCGGCGGCGATCCGGTGAATGGGCTGAAACATGTGGATGTCATGCGCATGTTCAACGACGATCCGCAGACTGACGCGGTCATCATGGTGGGCGAAATCGGCGGCGATGACGAAGAAACCTGCGCGCGCTGGGTCAAGGCCTACATGAAGAAGCCCGTGGTTGGCTTCATCGCGGGCGTGACTGCGCCGCCGGGGAAACGCATGGGCCATGCCGGCGCCATCATTTCGGGCGGTAAAGGCACTGCCAACGAAAAGCTCGCGGTCATGGAGGAGTGCGGCATAAAGGTGACGCGCAATCCGGCGGAGATGGCCAAATTGCTGAAGTCGGTACTGGTGTGAGCCAGTGGGTGCGATTCCGCGCCGAGGGCCGTGAGCGATTCGGAACGCTGCACAACGGCCAGGTTCTGGAGCACAGCGGCGACATGTTTGGCGACGCCCGCGCCACCGGGCCGACGCATGCGTCCGGGTCCTATGCGCTATTGAGTCCCTGCGTTCCCGGAAAAATCGTCGCGTTGTGGAACAACTTTCACGCGCTGGCGGCCAAGCTGGGCAAGCCGGTGCCGACGCACCCGCCGTTTTTCATCAAATCGAGCAGTTCCGTCATCGGCTGCGACGAGCCGATCCGCCGGCCGCCGGGCTATGCGGGAAAGATCGTGTTCGAAGGCGAACTCGGCATCGTTATCGGCGGGCTTTGCCGCAATGTCGCGGTCGACGACGCCGCGCGGTACATCTTCGGATACACCTGCGTCAACGATGTCACGGCCATGGATGTGCTGTTCGAAAATCCCGACTTCGCGCAATGGAGTCGATCCAAGAGCTTCGACACCTTCGGCTGCCTCGGTCCGGTGATCGCCACCGACCTCGATCCGGCTGCCGTCAATCTGGTGACGCGCGTCGATGGCAGTGAGCGGCAGAACTATCCGCTGAGCGACATGGTATTTTCGCCAAATGAGTTGGTGAGCAGAATTTCACACGACCTGAGCTTGTTGCCGGGGGATGTGATCGCCTGCGGCACCTCGATCGGCGTCGGTTCCATCAAGGATGGCGCGACCGTGGAAATCAGCATTGACGGCATCGGCACGCTGCGCAATCAACTTGTCAGCGGCACCTGAACAACTGCTGCGGCGCATGTTCGACGCCGCGATTGCATCGGCGCAGCCGGCGCTGGGCATTCCGCAGCATTTGCCCAAGGCGCCCAAAGGCAGGCTGATCGTCATCGGTGCGGGCAAGGCGTCGGCGGCCATGGCGCGAACCGTGGAACAGAACTGGTCCGGAGAACTATCCGGCCTGGTGGTCACTCGCTATGGTTATGCGGTCCCTTGCGAGCGGATTGAAATCGTCGAGGCCGCGCACCCGGTGCCCGATGCCGCCGGCATGCATGCCGCGCAACGCATGCTCGAGCTTGTCTCGGGACTGAACCAGGACGACTTGGTGCTGTGTCTCATTTCCGGCGGCGGCTCGGCGTTGCTGCCGCTGCCGGCGCCGGGTCTGACCTTGGAGATGAAGCAGGCCGTCAGCAAGTCGCTGCTGAAATCAGGCGCCACCATCAGCGAAATGAATTGTGTGCGGCGACATCTGTCCGCCATCAAAGGCGGCCGATTGGGCGCCGCCTGCCATCCTGCGGCCGTGCTGACGCTGCTGATCTCCGATGTGCCGGGTGATCGGCCCATCGACATCGCATCCGGTCCCACCGTGGCGGATCCGACCACCTCGGCCGACGCGCTTGGCATCGTGCGCCGCTATGGCATCGAGTTGCCCGCGCCGGTGCGTGAATTGTTGGAAAGCGGTCGCAGCGAGTCGATCAAGCCAGGCGATCCGAGACTGGCGCGAGCCACCGCTCGCACCATCGCCACGCCGCAAATGGCGCTCGAAGCGGCGGCGGCGGTCGCGCGCGAGTCAGGATTCGCCGTGCACATCTTGAGCGATGCCATCGAAGGCGAGGCCCGCGATGTCGGCAAGGTGTTGGCGGGCATCACCCAACAAATCGTCAATCATGGGCAACCGTTCAAGGCGCCTTGCATTTTGCTGTCGGGCGGCGAGACTACGGTAACCGTGCGCGGCACCGGCCGTGGTGGGCGCAACGTGGAATTTCTATTGTCACTGGCCATCGCGCTCGACGGACGGGCGGGTGTTTACGGATTGGCCGGCGATACCGACGGTGTCGATGGCCAGGAGGAGATTGCCGGCGCGCGCTTCGCTCCCGATACCCTGGCGCGCGCCTGGGCCAAGGGCCTCAGCCCGAAGGACGTGCTATCCGCCAATGACGCCCACACTTTTTTCACCGCGCTGGGCGACTCAGTGGTCACCGGTCCCACCTTGACCAACGTCAACGACTTTCGCGCGATTCTGATCGAGGCGCAGGCTGGTCGGGGCGACTAGCCCCAGATGTCGCGGGCGGTTTCGACGATGAGCCGCAACTTGGCCATCTGCTCGTCTACCGTGAGCGCATTGCCTTCGACCGTGGAGGAGAATCCGCACTGGGGGCTGAGGCACAATTGCTCGAGCGGCACGTACTTGGATGCGGCATCGACTCTGCGCTTCAACACATCCATGCTTTCGAGTGCCCCGCGTTTCGAAGTGACCAGCCCAAGCACCACCATTTTGCCTTTCGGCACAAAGCGCAGCGGCGCGAAACCGCCGGATCGATCGTCATCGTATTCCAGAAAGAAGCCATCGACATTTAGCTGGCCGAACAGCGCTTCGGCAACATGGTCGTAACCGCCGGCCGCAACCCAGGACGAGCGGAAATTCCCGCGGCACAAATGGGTGCAAACCGTCATGCCGGCTGGGCGATTCGCCAGGGCGCGGTTGATCACATCGAGGTAAATCAAATGCTGATTCTCGGCGTCGCCGCCAATCTGCGCGACATGTTCGCGCTGCGTGGGATCATTCAGATAAGCCAGGCTGGTGTCATCCAGCTGCAGGTAGGTGCATCCCAACTTGCCTAATTCCGCCACTTCGGCCGCGTACACCGCGGCCAGATCGCTCCAAAATTCCGCCATGTCGGGGTAGAGACCCGCGCCAATGGCCGCCCGGCCGCCGCGATAGTGCAGCATGCTGGGGCTGGGAATCGTCAGTTTTGGCGTGCCGCGAGTCGCCGCCTGCAGAAATTTGAAGTCTTCGCCGAATATGCATTTTGGCAATTTCAGCTTGCCGATCACGCGCAATGCCGCGGGCGTGAA
>JAXDQN010000431.1:0-3505 GCA_034667865.1 Gammaproteobacteria bacterium | reverse complement strand
GCCGACAGTTCGACTTTCCAATTGCCAATGAGAAAGTCGAACTGTCGGCTCTGAGCAGTAGCGCCTTTGAGGTACCGGACCACATCCGGTGGCACAGAGGGTGAAGGAGTTGGAGATGACGACACGTTCAGATCCTTCTGCGTCATAGTTTTCGTAGCGCGCATCTATCTTAGCAAATCCCCCTCCTTATTAGCAGACTGCCGCTTTCTGCAGCCTGCCATTAAGATGCGCACGCCCACATCCCCCGGCTGCAAGGAGCGCACGATGCCAAATACTCCCACCATGATGAACGGCCTGCTCGATGCCGAGTATTTCGATTTCGAATCCACCCACGTCGGCGATACTTTCCGCATCTTCGTTGCAAAGCCACCTTTTGCCGACAAAGAGAAACGTTACCCCGCGATTTACGCCGCGGATGGCAACGATGCGTTCCCGATGGTGACAAGCATTCAAAGAACGCTCGCATGGGGAGGCGAGGCACCCGCGGCATATGTCATCGGCTTGGGATACCCAACAGAGGGTGGATACATGCAGGCCGTTGCGAAACGCAACCGAGACTATCCACCCACCGACGCAGGCGAATATGCGCGCGCCATGTTGGGCGCAACCTTTGCGGCCGGGGGTAATGCATTTCTGCAATTCTTAACCCTAGAACTCAAACCCGAATTAGAAAGCCATTATGCGATCGACGCCAACGATTCCACGTTCTTCGGATCATCCCTCGGCGGACTATTCGGTGCATGGACATTACTGACCTCGCCTTTGACGTTTCAGCGCTACATTCTGGCCAGTCCCGCCATCACCTGGAACGACGAAGAAGTCTGGCGTTGGGAACAAGCCTGCGCCGATGCGCGACGCGACTTATCCGCGACCGTGTTTTTGAGCGCCGGCGAACTCGAAGCCGCCGATATCGCTCGCCGCTACGCCTTAGAGACTGCGGAGAACAATCCCATGCTGCGGCCACGGATCAAGATCATGATCGCTTGGTTTGAAGAGCACGGCTGGCCTAGAACCGCGGAAATCGCTCCTGAATTTGCAGATAAACTGAGATCCCGGAATTACTCCGGTCTCAAGATCCATTGCTGCAACATGCCAGACGAAACGCACATGTCTGTGTCACCGGCGGTCATCTCGCGTGGCCTGCGTTACGTGTTCGACCATTGGAGGCCGTAGGCCCTCTAGGCCTTCCGGCCTCGCGCACGCAATCAACAAAACCTTGCACCGGACGTTGCGTCATACCTTAAGGTGTTCGCTCGGAGGGTAGATATGGAAAGTGTTGATCCATCGGGATGGCTGAGCGCGGCGGACTGCGCTTCTCGAACGGGCCTTACGGTGCGCGCCCTGCGGGTCTATGAGGAGTTCGGACTCATTGCACCGCCACGAAGCGCCGGAGGCTGGCGGCAATATGGGCCGCACGACCTGGCGAAGATCAACACGATCACATTACTGAAAACCGCAGGTTTGAGCCTCGCGCAGATCCGCGAGGTGACCTGTAGCGGTGCAGGTGAGCCGACCTTGCAGCAAATCCTCGCGATTCAGCTCGACACCTGGAAGCGCAGACGAGCAGATGCCGAACGCGGACAGGCGATCGCGGAGGCGGCGCTCAATCGCCTGCGGGCCGATCAGTCGCTCTCCGTCGACGAGCTGTGCAAGCTCATCAGGAGCCTTGAAATGACTCAATCACAATCTAGTATGGCCTGGACAGGACATGACGACGTCGCATGGGTGACCGTAGAGCTGGCCGTGCTGGACAGCTATGCAGGTTTCTACCGGCGCGGCGAGCATGGAGTGACGACAATATGGCGCGACGGACAAAAGCTATTCATTGATGCACCGATACCGGGCAGCGTGGGCGCAGTCGCGCTTCACCCGACGAGTGAAACAGAGTTCTATCCAACGCACGGAGCCAGCTACTTTCAATACACGTTCCTGCGCGATTCGCAAGGTGCGGTCAGTGCCGTCCTGATGCGTGTACAGGGCGTCGAAATTACTTCCCCGCGTATCGATGCTGCGACTGCAGAGCAACTGATGGCCAAACTGAGCGAGCGCATTCAAAGCCAGAGACCACTTCCAGGTAGCGAGGCGGCACTGCGTCGTTTGGTCGAGGGTATCCAAGCGGGCAATCCTCCCTATGAGGAGATGAGTTCCCAGCTGGTGCAGCTCGTAAGAATGCAATTGCCCCTACTGCAACCCCTCGCAGAGTACCTCGGCGCTTTTCGAGCGACCGAGTTTCGCGGCGTAGAAGGCGGGGGCTGGGACCAGTACGACGTGCATTGCGAGCGCGGTACGAGTCGATGGCGAATCTTGCTGTCAGCGGATGGCAAGATAGCCTCGGCGAGCTACGATTGGGATCGTCCAAAATCTGCCGTAGGCTCTTTGGTTCTTTCAACTCGCGACCCAGCATCTCCCTCCTCAGTCGCCAAGTCGTAGAGGGCCTGTTGAATCTTCTCTCAGTCAGATAACCAAGTGAGCACCTTGGAACCGAAGCCAGCTCGCACACCGGAACATTCTACGTAGCAGAAACGGGGTTGTGCTTTGATTCCCGCGAAACGACTCTATTTCGCAGGAAAGGACTTTAATTTCGAGGTAACGACTTTAATTTCTGCGCACACTCTCCTTGAGTCGCGGGCGTTGCCTATTCCACCGTCAAACTCTTCGCCAAGTTTCGCGGTTGGTCAACGTCCGTGCCCTTGAGCACCGCAACGTGATACGCCAATAGCTGCATGGGAATGGCGAATACGATGGGCGCCTGAAATTCGGTCGAATGCGCCGGCATCTGAATGACGGTGATGCCGTCCTCGCTTTCCATGCCGGCCTTGGGGTCGGCAAACACATACAGCTTGCCGCCGCGCGCGCGCACTTCGTGAAGGTTGGATTTCAGTTTTCCCAGCAGCTCGTTGCTGGGCGCGACCGCGACAACGGGCATGTCCTCATCGACCAAGGCCAGCGGGCCATGCTTCAATTCGGCGGCCGCGTAACCTTCGGCGTGAATGTAAGAAATCTCCTTGAGTTTCAGCGCGCCTTCCAGCGCCAGCGCTTGCAGCGGCCCACGCCCCAAGAACAAAGCGTGGTGCTTCTCCGCAAATACTTCAGCCAACTCGCGAATGGTTTCGTCCAACTGCAGCGTCTTCTCCACCAGTCCGGGAAGCTGTAGCAATTGCGCCACCAACTCGTGTTCTAAATTGGCCGCAGCGCCATTTTTGGCCAAGGCCAGCGTGAGCATGGCCAGCGCAGTCAGCTGGGTGGTGAAGGCCTTGGTCGAAGCCACGCCGATTTCTGGGCCGGCGCGGGTGAGCAGCACCAAGTTGGACTCGCGCACCATCGAACTCTCGGCGACGTTGCATATGCTGAGCGTGGCCAGATACAGCGCCTGTTTGGCATTGCGCAGCGCCGCCAAGGTATCCGCCGTTTCGCCGGATTGCGAAATGGTCACGAACAGCGTATCCGGGGTCACCACCGGATCGCGATAGCGGTACTCGCTGGAGATTTCCACGCGTGCCGGTAT
>JAXDQN010000430.1:0-3818 GCA_034667865.1 Gammaproteobacteria bacterium | reverse complement strand
CCTTGAAGCGCGTCACCACGACCTTGGTGCGCGGGCTTTCGGCCGCGATGCGCTTTAATTCCTTCTCGCGTTCGGCCTCGTCCAGTGCATAGATCACTTCTTTGCCGGCATCGATGCGGAACAGCGGCGGCATGCAGACATAAACATGTCCCGCGGCCACCAGCGGCCGGTAATGCCGCAGAAACAAGGCGCACAACAGCGTCGCAATATGCTGACCATCGCTGTCGGCATCCGCCAAAATGCAGATCTTGTGATAGCGCAGGCCGGATATATCGGCCGCCGCGGGTTCCACGCCGATGGCGATGCTGATGTTGTGGACCTCCTGGGACTGCAGCACTTCGCCGATGCCCGCTTCCCAGGTGTTCAAGATTTTGCCGCGCAGCGGCATGATGGCCTGGGTGACGCGATCGCGTGCCTGCTTGGCCGAGCCGCCGGCGGAGTCGCCTTCCACCAGGAACAGTTCGCCGCGCGCCGGATCCTGGCTCACGCAATCAGCCAGCTTGCCCGGCAACGCGGGGCCGGCCACCACGCGTTTGCGCGCCACCTTCTGGCTGTCCTTGAAACGCTGCTGGGCGTTGGCAATGGCCAACATGGCGATTTTCTCGCCCTGATCCGAATGCTGGTTGAGCCACAGCGCAAATGCATCCTTGATCACGCCCTGCACGATGCCGGCCGATTCACGCGAGGAGAGTTTCTCCTTGGTCTGGCCGGCGAACTGCGGTTCGCGCATTTTCATCGACAACACGAAACTCACGCCGTCCCAGACATCCTCGGGCGACAGCTTCAGACCGCGCGGCACCAGATTGCGAAATTCGCAAAACTCGCGCACCGCATCGGCGGCGCCCACGCGCAATCCGTTGACGTGCGTGCCGCCCTCCACCGTCGGAATCAGGTTGACGTAGCTTTCGGTGACGATGTGCTCGGATTCCAGCACCCAGGCGAAGGCCCATTCGACCTCGCCGCCTTCGATGGCGCGCTTGCCGTAAAAGGTTTCCGCCGGCAGCCATTCACCCTTGCCCAATTCCTCGGCCAGGTACTGATGCAGGCCGCCGGTGTAGAGCCATTCGTCCTTCTCGCCCGTGACTTCGTTGCTTAAGGTGACGCGCAGCTTCGGACACAGCACCGCCTTCGCCCGCAGCACTTGCTTGAGCTTCGGGATGGCGAACTTTTCGGTGTCGAAGTACTTCGGGTCCGGCCAGAATCGCACCGTCGTGCCGGTCTTGGATTTCGCCACATCGCCGATCACTTCCAATTTGGAGGTTGGTTTTCCGGCTGCGTAGCTCTGGTTGTATTCCTTGCCGCCGCGCCGCACCCACACTTCCAGATTCTTGGACAGCGCGTTCACCACCGAGATGCCGACGCCGTGCAAGCCGCCGGAATGCTGGTAGGTCTTGTCGTTGAACTTACCGCCGGCGTGCAGCCGCGTGAGGATTACTTCGACGCCGCTGATTTTTTCCTTGGCGTGCATGTCCACGGGCATGCCGCGGCCGTTGTCTTCAACTTCGAGCGAGCCGTCCTTGTGCAGCGTGACATCGATCTTGTCGCAATACCCGGCGATGGCCTCGTCGACGCTGTTGTCGATGACCTCGTGCGCGAGATGATTCGGCCGCGTGGTATCGGTATACATGCCCGGACGCCGGCGCACCGGATCCAAGCCGCTCAATACCTCGATGTCGGAGGCCGTGTAAGACGCTGCCATTCATTTCCTTAAGGTGGAAGGCGGCGGAGTCTAACATGCGAATCCCAACGTATCAGCTGGCAGCCAGCGCGCGATTCCGCTATCTTCGGCACATTATGGGAATTGCCAATCAACAGAACATGGTCCGTACCATCCCGGTGTTGCCGCAGCCGTATGGCGTGCGTGTGCGCCTGCGCCCCGGCGATCCGTTTGCCAAACTGCTGGGTCTGGACTGGCAGAAGACTCATTGGTTCTTTACCGCCGCGGAGCGCGACCGCGTGCTCGAAGAAATGTCTCGCAAGCATGAGTATTCGCGCATCGGCGACTCACCCGCCCTGGTGTTCGAGAAAGTCGAAAAACTCGGCGAAAGCCGCAGCTTCTGATTTAGAAGGTTCTTCCCAGGAACAGGTAAAAGGCGCTGTGCCCGGCAGTGTCGTAGCCCGAGCCGAGATACACCGGCCCCAAGTAGGTATCGAAGGCGAGAAAGATCGAGGCATCCTTGTTGGCGGACGCGAAGCTCATGTCGCCGCGATGAGTCCAGGTGTTGCCGATTTCCAGCGACGTGCCCACATACACCGGAAACTCAAACCATCCCTCGCCGCCGCGGCTTATTCTGCGAAAGTAGATGCCGCGGGCGATCGCATAATGCGGCCCGATCAGCGAGGACGGGGCCAGGCCCGACAAATTGAAAAACCCGCCCAGCGAGAAAAAATCCGGCAATGCGGTCGGCTTGATGGTGCCGTCCACGGTGCTGCCCGCCGAGGTCCAGAACAATACGGTGTTGCGACCGCTGGAGCGGGCCATCAGCCAGTCGGCCTGAATCTTGTCGGATGCGACATCCGCGCCCAAATCGGTGCGGTTCGCATCCCATTGAAAGGTGAAGCTCTGCCCATCGCGTGGGAAGTGCACATTGTCGAGCTTGTCGTAGCTGAACTTGAAGAACAGTTCGCCGTTGTTGTAAGTGCTCTCCACCAAGCTCGGGTCGCCGAAACGCACCCGCGTCGCGCCATTGGTGCGATGAAAGCCCGCGCGAATCTCGCCCCAATTGCCCAGATTTCGGCCGATATCGAAGTCGGCCTCGGCTTCGCGGTCACGAAAATCAGCCACTTGGACGTTTCGGTCGAAGATTTGCAGATCGCGCGCCTCGATGCGCGCGCTCGGCGCGATGAACCAGCTGCGCGAGGCATTGAGCGGCTGATAGAACTCGCTGACCACTTTCGGATCGCTGCCGACCTGCACATCCGTCAGCAATTCCGCTCCCCAGTCATCGAGCTCGGTGAGGATGAAGCGCGCGGCGGCGTTGTAGCGGCTGTTGCCCTGAAAGTCGTCCTGCAGATTCAAGCCGAAGCGCACATAGTTCGGCCCCCAGGATTTGCGGCGCGCGCGCATCTCCAAGCCGGTGTCATCGTCCCCGTCCTGTCCCTTCACCAGGCCGTAATCCAGCGTTTCGAAATTGCCCAAGCCATATAGCTCGGTGACCCGCGCGCCGACGGCATCCAGATCCAAGGGCTTGCCGATCAGCGGTTGCATTTCCGCCATGATGGTTTTCTCATAGCGCTTGGACTGCGGATCGACCCGCACGAATTTGATCTCGGGCCGGCCCGGTTCGCGCGCCGAGCGTCGCGCCAGGTAGTCGCGGTAGGCGGCCTCGCCGACTCCCAAGGCTTTGAGCTTCTCGAGCACCACCCGCGCCGCATTCTCACCCGAGGCGATGGTGTTGTTGGCGGCGGTGAAGTCCGTCGAACTTGCGGCTCCCAGAATCGGTTCGATCAACACATCCTGGCTGCCTAAGGTGGCGCGTTGGCGGTCCGCATCCTTGCGCACCAGGATGGCCAGCATCTGGTTCGAAATCGACAACGCCGATTCCAGCGCAGCGCGCGGTTGCAGCGGAAAGCTCACGTCGGAGACGATGAGAATATCGGCGTGCATCTGCCGCGCCACATCGACCGGCAGGTTTTCTGCCAAGCCGCCGTCCACCAACAAACGGCCCTGCGATTCCACCGGAGCGAATACGCCCGGTGCGGAGATGCTGGCACGCATCGCCACGGCGAGATCGCCCTTGTCCAGCAGCACCGCGCTGCCGGTCTCCAAATCCGTGGCCACCGCCCGGAAAGGCGTGGGCAAGCTATCGAAATCCGTG
>JAXDQN010000429.1:0-2593 GCA_034667865.1 Gammaproteobacteria bacterium | reverse complement strand
CCGACATAAAGGAAATCTGGCCAAGCATCGCGCCGTTGTCACGGAGCTTGGGCACGGTGAAGATATTGGCGCCGGCCGTCATGAAGTACGGAAACGGGATCGCCATCCATAGCACCAATACCAGATGAAGCGCGGTTTTCACAGTTTTCCGTCAGGGCGCGTCAGGGCAAAGCGAAGAAATCCGCCCTTTTCGACTATCTCGATTTCAATCGCATTCGCTTAGTTATCGCTTGCCAGACAGCCTTTTGATAGCTGCATCAACGCGATCTGACCAGATTGAATGCGGCTGAGATTTCAGTTGGGTCGCGAGCTTCGTCCAAGTTTCCAGCGCGTCTCGCGACCGGCTCGCAGCCTCCAGCGATTCGGCCAAGGCCATGGTTAGCGTGGTTTTCTGGACTTCGGACAGTGACTCCGGTTGCAGCAGTGACTGCAAGATTTCGACCTGTCGCGCGGCAGGTACTTGAGCGGATATTTGCCGCATCAGCGCCTCATCCTGAAGGGCCTGCGCGTACCGATTGCAAACCCCGTCACGCACCGCCGGGTCGATCTTCTCCTTTGCCGAAAGCATATCGCTGACCACGCGCAACCATTCAGCGTCGGCGTCATTGGATCGCACATTGGCCAACGCGGCCAATTGAAAATGGCGCACCACACTGCGCTCCCTATCCGAACTCAGCGCGGCGGCAAACCGCCCGTCAGCCTCATTCAAGGGGCCATGCTTCCATAAGATCCAGTGCCCCCAAAAAACGTTTGCGTACGGGTTTTTGGGGTCCGCTGTTAGAGCTTCTTTGTATTCAGTCTCGGGGCGAAGGCTGGCATCCCCGTCGCGTTGCTTTAGAAAATACGCCCACCCAAGGTGCGCCAACAGATCCGCCTTCCGCGCGCCACTCGACGCTTCGGCACCAACGGTCAAAACACTGACGAGCTTATCGGCAATCGTCGAAAATTGAGTTCCCTCTGGCACACGGCTGCTCCGCAGCCACTCCATAGCCAGGTCCTGTTCAGCCGTGCGGGCTTGCTGCTGTTCCGCGCTTAAGCCCCCCAACAATTTCGCGAAAACGCCTTCGTCTGCGACTGTGGCCTCGGCATGCGAGATGCTGTCCCACGCGCCTGCGAAGTCCCCCGCCGCCTCCTGCGCTTGACCGCTTTTGAATTGCTCGCCAAATACACGCTTATGATCGCGCAGCTCACCGGCGGAATGGATCAGCCCGTACAGAGCGCCGCCGAAGGAGATCAGGGCGGTAATTATTCCCACCCATTTCATCATTACACCGACGCTCGAGTTCAAGGCAGGCATTCTCCGTCTGGCTGGGCCGTTCGGGCGACACCACGTCCGTCCAAGGCTAGTCTACCCAGTCCGCCCACCCTTGAGCGGCCGTTCGATCGGTTCGACGAGATTGCTGATCTCGTCGAAAGGCATCCGATCTCACCGCTGCCCGGTACCGACGACTCAAAGGTGCGACTACGAGTTTTGATTTGAGATGCCAAGGAACAGGTTTGTCCGTGTCGTGGCACCGGCCGCCGCATAGGCAACCGTCGGATAACCCGCAGAGATAGGCGTGACGGAAGGCTGAATCTCATCGCCTGGCGCGGGCGCACTTAAGGGGAGATTTGCGGTGGCGTTTGCAAGACCATCCTGCATCCCGTTGGGAGCGGCGGCTGCTCGGGTGGATAGCAGTGTGGGTGACGGTTGGACCAGAGTCGCGTCAATCCTGGGTGGCCCATCATTGTTGGGCGCGGCGAGACTCAACGCACCCAGGAGACTCGGCGCAGCTTCATCCCGCGCCGTGAGCTTGTCCCCTAAGTCGAACAACTCTCGCAGCGTCTTGATGATGGAGGTGTGATCGAAGGGTGTCACCGAGCCATCTGCATTCTTGGGCGGACGAATCTTGCTTCCGGGCGGGATGTACGGCGAAATGATGACAGCGGGAACGCGCACCCCATAGGCATTGAAGTTGAAGTTTCCGGAGTTGGCGACAATGCCGTCCGGTGGAGTAGCCGGCGGCGGTGGCACATGATCGTAACAGCCACCGTGCTCATCGTAGGTGATAATCAGCAGCGTGCTCTTCCAGCAAGGGGAGTTACGAACCGCGTTGTAGACGTCCGCGATGAGCTTCTCACCATGGACCACATTGTGAGGGGGGTGCTCATCATTCGGCATGAAGTTGTCGAATAAATCCGGGAAATATCCCGGTTCAATGAAACTGTAATGTGGCAGCACCCCCTGACTCGCATCCGCCAGGAACTGATAGAAAAAACGATAGTGCGAAGGCGCGAGCGACCAGACGTCTCTTAGGAGCATGGACTGAGGCATGTCATGGAAGTAAACACGCCAATTCTTGCCGCGATCTTCGAGTCGGCTGAAAATACTGGGCGCGCGAAATGGAATCGGAAATGCTTTGTTGTCAACGTAGCCCAACGAGGTGCCGGTGTGCGCGAAGAAGCGATTTGGCCAAGTCTGGCAAGGCGCCGAGGCGTGCCAATAGTCAGAAACGCCGAAAGCCTTGGCCAGGGTGCTGATCACCGGCACCTGGTCGGGCGTGAAATAGTGCATCACAGCTGATGCAGCGCCTTTCGCTTGGGTTGCGTAATT
>JAXDQN010000428.1:0-5093 GCA_034667865.1 Gammaproteobacteria bacterium | reverse complement strand
AACCCCTGGCCGGGAATTTCCAGCAGCGGAATCCTGCCGTTGGCATTTTTCGCCAGATACTCCGGCGTGCGCGTCGCGCCGCTTTTTATGTCCAGCTCCACCAACCGATAGGGAATCTTGAGATGCTTGGCGGTGAGACGCACCTTATAGCCGTTGCCGGAGGGCAGATAGTCGTACAGGGTGATCATTTGACTGCGTGTACCCGCTGATTCGAGCGCGAGATTCCAAGGACGCCACTGCGCACGACCTCTACAACCTCGCCGAAAGTCGCGACATTGGCGATAAATTCACCAACCTCGATTTCGGTGCTGGTGAGTTCTGCGATGTAACTCGACGGATTGGCGGACAGCACTTTGCCGCCGGCGCGGCGCACCAGGCCGCCCACCGCATCGATGTGTTCAGCGGGGATTTGCAGCTTTATCAGCAGCAATTCGCGTGCCAGGTGATCGCCGCTGGTCATGTCTTCGACGGCCACCACATCGACGAGCTTGAGCAATTGGGCGTTGATTTGCGCCATGACCTGGGCTGAGCCGGCGGTCACCAGAGTGATCCGGGATACCGTGGGGTCGTCGGTGGGAGCGACCGACAGCGACTCGATGTTGTAGCCGCGGGTGGAAATGAGCCCGGCGACGCGCGTGAGCGCTCCGGCTTCGTTTTGCAGCAATATGGCGATGAGGTGGCGCATGTCCCGAGGAAGCATACGGGAGCCTGGCACTTGGGCGCCAGAGATAGAACTGCTAGGCTTTCCTCGTGAAAGACCGTTACGACATGCTGAACCAGGGCGCGCATCCACTCGCGGGCGCCACGCTGACGGGCGCGGATATCCTGGTCCAGGTACTCGCCGATGAAGGCGTTGACACCATTTTTGGCTATAGCGGCGGGGCCATTCTGCCGATCTACGATTCCGTGTTCCGCTACAACGAGGAGCACGAGTCCGCCATGCCGTTGGTCGTGCCCGCGAATGAGCAGGCCGCCGGCTTCATGGCGGCGGGCTATGCGCGCGCCAGCGGCCGCGTGGGCGTCGCACTGGTCACCTCCGGCCCTGGGGCAACCAATACGGTCACGCCGGTGCGCGATAGTTTGGCGGACTCCGTGCCCATCGTGGTGATCTGCGGCCAGGTACCCACCACGGCTATCGGCACCGACGCATTCCAAGAGGCGCCCGTGCCCAGCATCATGGGGGCCGTCGCCAAGCATGTATTTTTGATCACCGATCCCACCAAGCTGGAAGCGACGGTGCGCACCGCCTTCGAGATCGCGCGCACCGGACGGCCAGGGCCCGTGGTTTTGGATGTGCCCAAGGATGTGCAAAATTGGCGTGGCGTATTTCACGGTTCGGGGCGCCTGCCGATCCCAGGCTATCGACAGCGCATGAACCGCCTGGAGGCCGCCAAGCTGCCCGAGGCTGCCTGTGCGGATTTCTTTGCGGCTTTGGGCGCGGCGCAGCGCCCGCTGATTTATGCCGGCGGCGGCGTCATCAATGCCGGCGCAGCCTGCGCGCTGCGGGAATTTTCCGCGGCGTTCGCGATTCCGGTGGTAACCACCTTGATGGGCATCGGCGCCGTCGATACGCAGCACGCTTTATCGATGCGCATGCTCGGCATGCATGGCACGGCATTCGCGAATTACGCGGTCGACGATTGCGACTGCTTACTGGCCGTGGGAGCGCGCTTCGATGATCGCGTCGCCGGCAATCCGGAGAAGTTCGCCGGCAAGGCGAAATTCATCGCGCACTTCGATATCGATGCTTCTGAGATCGACAAGGTCAAGCGCGTCCATTGGAGTCACGTCGGACTGATGCCCGAAGCCCTGCTGACCTTGCTCGACTATGGCAAGAGCCTCGGCTTTGAGCGTGACTGGTCCGCATGGCGGCGGCATTGCGATGAATTGCGCAGCCGCTACGCGATGAACTACGACCGGGCCAGCGAGTTGATTCAACCGTACTACCTGATAGAAGAAATCAATCGGCTGACGGGCGGCGAGGCCATCATTACCACCGGTGTGGGACAGCACCAGATGTGGGCGGCGCAGTACTTCGATTTCCGCAGTCCGCGTCTGTGGCTGACCTCGGGCAGCATGGGAACCATGGGATTTGGCTTGCCGGCGGCAATTGGCGCGCAATTTGCGCAGCGCGACCGCTTGGTCATCGACTTCGACGGCGATTCCAGCATCCGCATGAATATCGGCGAGTTGGAGACCGTAACAACCTACGATTTGCCGCTCAAAGTCGTGGTGCTGAATAATTTCGGCGACGGCATGGTGAAGCAGTGGCAGAAGCTGTTCCACAAGGGACGCCTGAGCGCCAGCGACAAAAGCCTGCACACCAAGGACTTCATCAAGGCAGCGATGGCAGACGGCTTCAAGTACGCCGTGCGGCTGGATCGGAAAGCCGATGTGCCGCGCATCGTCGAAGAATTCATTCGCTTCAAGGGGCCGGCGTTCCTCGAAGTCATCATCGACCGGGACGCCGGCGTGTATCCCATGGTAGGCCCGGGACAGGGCTACGATGAGATGATTACCGGCGAACACATCCCTTCGCGCACCAAAGTCGACATCAAGACGCCCGACGCCTCGGAAATGTTCTAGCCGAGAACGGCCTGGGGCCCACGGCCTGGGGCCCACGGCCCGGGGCCCACGGCCCGGGGCCCGCGGCGCGCTACCAGATGCCGGTATTCGGCATGGTGTTCCAAGGCGCCGCCGGCGCCAATGCCGCGCCCTTCTGCAGCAGTTCCACCGACACATTGTCGGGAGAACGCACAAACGCCATGCGGCCATCGCGCGGCGGGCGATTGATGGTCACGCCGTGGTCCATGAGCCGCCGGCAGGCCGCATAAATGTCATCGACCGCGTAGGCCAAGTGACCGAAGTTGCGGCCCTCGCCGTATTTCTCGGGATCCCAGTTGTAGGTCAACTCGACCTGCGCGTCCGAGTCGCCTGGCGCAGCCAGAAACACCAGCGTAAAGCGCCCCTGTTCAAGCTCCTTGCGCGACAGTTCTTCCAGGCCGAGCGCGTCGCGATAGAATTGCAAGGATGCTTCGATGTCGGCCACACGGACCATGGTGTGCAAATACTTCATTGACGTTCACCTCGTTGAATTTCGAGAATTTGGAGTAAGACATGCACAAAAGCAAACTTGCCGGATTCGTCATTGATTGCCAGACGGACGATCTGGATGGCGCGGCCAATTTCTGGGGCGCGACGCTGGGCTTGCCGGTGCGTACCTTGCCGCCGGATGAAGCCGCAACCTACAAGAAACTCGACGACGCACAACACGGGCTGAGCATCGAGGTGCAGACGGTGCAGCATCCTAGCCGAGTGCACCTCGATGTAGAAAGCGATGACGTAACAGCTGAAGTGCGGCGCCTGGAAAAATTGGGCGCCAAGCGCATTCAAGCCATCAAAGACTGGGTGGTGATGGAAGCGCCTACCGGGCAGCGATTCTGCGTGGTCACGGTGCAATCCAGAAACTTTGAAGCTGTGGCCACGCAGTGGCCGTGAATCATGACGCAGTACCACATCGCTCAACTCAACACAGCGCACATGCGCGCGCCGCTGGACATGCCGCTGATGGCCGGTTTCGCGCAGCAGCTGGACGCCATCAACGCGCTGGCGGACGCCCATTCCGGATTCATCTGGAGGTTGACCGGCGAGGATCCAAACGATCCGGCGATACGCTCGCTAGGTGACAATCGGCTGGTCAATATTTCCGTATGGCGCGATATCGCTTCATTGTCCGACTACGCCTACCGTTCGGATCACGCCGCCGCGCTGCGCCGGCGCAGCGACTGGTTTTTCCCGCAATCGAAGGCCTCGCTGGTGCTGTGGTGGGTGTCGGCGGGGAGCATTCCGACCATCGCGGAAGCGGTGCAGCGGCTGGCTCATTTGCGCGAACACGGGCCCAGCCCCCGCGCCTTCAACTTTCGCGAGCAATTTCCGGCCGGCGAAACCCGCTAGGCCCGCGCAGCGGCCGTGTGTTGTTTTATTACAAAACGCGCCGGGCTTTGACATAGCGCGAAAAGTAATGACCATTCGCAGATAACTCTTGGATTTATCAGCAGTATCGACTATGATTGCTCCACGAAGTAGTTCGTGTTTATTTCCAGCGTTTCTTAATTGCAACACTGGACGACACTAACAAGGTCGAACGTTGGCACTTTTGTGTTGCGTATCTTCCGGTAACGGACGTGCGGGTTCTTACTCAGCACCTGTTCCACTCGAATTCCCCGGCTCGTCCGGGGATTATTTTTTCCAGCATTGGGCGTGCGGACATCGCTTAAAATCGATGCGATGAGCATCAAAGACGGTTTCACCGACGCTATTGGCAACACCCCCCTAATCCGCTTGCGCCACTTGAGCGACGAAACCGGCTGCGAGATCCTGGGCAAGGCGGAGTTCATGAACCCGGGCGGCTCCGTCAAGGACCGCGCTGCAAAGTGGATTGTCTTGGATGCCGAACGGCGCGGCACCTTGAATCCGGGAGGCACGGTCGTGGAGGGCACGGCGGGCAATACAGGCATTGGCCTGGCGCATGTCTGCAACGCTCGCGGCTACAAGTGCGTCATCGTCATGCCCGACAATCAGGCTGCCGAGAAATACCAAATCATCGAGGCGCTCGGCGCGGAACTGCGCAAAGTCCCTGCCGTGCCGTATAGCAATCCGAACCAATATCAAAAGGTAGCCGGACGATTGTCACAGGAACTGCCGAATGCCGTTTGGGCCAATCAGTTCGACAACACGGCAAATCGCGACGCGCATTTCGAATCCACAGGTCCGGAAATCTGGCGCGATACCAACGGCAAGATCGATGCTTTCTGCGCCTCCACCGGTACGGGCGGAACTTTCGCGGGGACCGGGAAATTCTTGAAGACGAAATCCACCGCGATAAAGATGGTGTTGGTCGATCCGCCAGGCAGCGCGTTGTATCACTACTTCAAAGACGGCGAGCTGAAAACCGACGGAGGCTCCTCGATTACCGAAGGCATCGGCACCGGCCGGGTGACCGCCAATCTGCAAGGCGCGCCGGTTGACGATGCACTGCGGATTTCCGATGCGCAGACCATGCATTTCGTCTACCGCCTGCTGCGCGAGGAAGG
>JAXDQN010000427.1:0-2885 GCA_034667865.1 Gammaproteobacteria bacterium | reverse complement strand
GAAACCACCTCCGGCCTGACCTTTACCGTCAACCGCTTTCACGGCTGGGCGTTCTCGGGTCATATTACTTTGGTGCGCGGCGAGCGCTCGAGATTGGCCGATTACGCCTCTGAAGTGCTCTGATTTTACGGTACTTTTGAGAGAACTTTAAAATCCGGCCATACTCCAAGGTGAACGGAGGCGCCCCAATGTCGATTTTGAAGTCCCTGTCCATACTCATGGCTGCCGCAGTCCTCTGCTGCGGTGTGGGCTGGGGCGCGGGAATCAATGGCCCCGCGGCAACCAACCAGGATTTGCCGGACTTGGGCAGCGCCGCCAATGCGGTCGTCTCCATCGAAGAGGAATACCAGGCCGGCCTCGGCTATGTGAATGAGATCCGCAAGACCGGGATCATCATCACCGACCCCGAGATCAGCCAGTACGCACAAGAAATCGGCCACAGCTTGTCGAGCCGGGCCGAGGAAGGCCAACACCAGTTCTACTACTTTGTGGCACGCGATCCCATCGTAAATGCCTTTGCCGTACCGGGCGGCTTCGTCAACGTCAACAGCGGCTTGATCATGGCGACGCGCAACGAGAACGAACTGGCCGGCGTTTTGGCGCACGAAACGGCGCACGTCACGCAGCGGCATATCGTGCGCGGTTTGTTGGACCAAAAGCACAATGGCCTGATGACCACGGCTGCCATGTTGGCCGCGATATTGCTGGGCGCGACCGCCGGACATGGGAATCCCAACGGCATCGAGGGCGCCCTGCTGGCCGGCCAGAGCGCGATGATTCAGCACCAGATCAATTACACCCGCGACAATGAGTTCGAAGCGGATCGCATCGGGATCACCACCATGGCCGAGGCCGGCTACGACCCCTTAGGCATGGTGAGCTTTTTCGACTGGATGTCGCACTCAGGCCCGGAACCCAGCCGCATCAACGCGGTGCAATTCCTGATCGATCACCCGATCTTCTCCGATCGCGTGGCCGAGGCGCATGATCGTGCGGAGCATCTGGGGCGCATTCGTCACGAGGATTCACTCAGTTATTTGTTGATGAAGGAGCGGCTGCGATCGGTGGCGGACAATCCGCAGGTCGCGCGCGAGTACTACACCAATATGCTGAAAAATGGCGGCGGCAAAACCATCGAAGAGCGCTACGGCAAGGCCGTCGCCGACATCAACACCCGCAACCCCGCGACCGCGATCCCGGAGCTGAAGGAATTGGTGCACGAATATCCCAAAGTCACCCAGTTCTACGGCGCCCTCGGCCAAGCCTACTTGGCGAACAATCAGAACAGGGAATCCGAGGCCATTCTGTCTCGCGCCATGACCCTGTTCCCGCGCAACGTGCCCATCACCATCCGTTACGCCGAAGCGCTGATGCGTTCCGGCGACAACAAGCAGGCCCATCTGGTGTTGCTGGATCTGTTCAACGTCGTAGAGCCGACGCCGGATCAGACTCAGCTCATCGCAAAAGCCGCCCATTCCGCGGGGGACTTCGCCGATTCGTACAGCTACATGGCGGAGTTCTACTTGATGACGGGCGATCTGAACATGGCATCCAATCAACTGCAAATGGCGCTGGGCTTGCCCGGTCTCGATGCCATTCAACGCGCGCGCTACAGCGCACGGCTCGAACAAGTTCGCGCCGCCATGCCCAAGAACCGCAGGGGTCAGGTGGCAGACGACAATCGCAGCGGCAGCGGCGCCGTCAGCACGCAAACAGGCTTGAACTAGTCCGAATCGCCCCCAGCTACCGCAAAACCTGTATCGTTGCGATATCAATTCGATCGAGGGAGATGCGAGAAATGCTGGGAGAGAAGTACGTGCGCAGCGCGCTCGCTATCTTGATCGTATTGAGTGCGGCGGGTTGCGTCACCCTGCCGCCGAATCATCAAAAAGTCCCGCAGGATCCGTGGGAGTCTTGGAACCGCGGCGTGTATCGGGTCAACGATAAGATCGACCGCGCTTTCGCCAAGCCTGTTGCCAAGACCTACGTGCGCTTCGTGCCGCAACCCATACGCACCGGCGTCAACAACGTCATGTCGAATCTGAATACGCCCACCGTGATGCTCAATGACGCGCTGCAGGGTAAATTTTTAGCGGCCGCCAATGACTTGGGCCGCTTCCTGCTCAATTCCACCGTCGGCATCGGCGGCTTGCTGGATCCCGCATCCTCAGCGGGCTTGGCAAAGAACGAGGAGGATTTTGGACAGACCCTGGGCCACTGGGGCGTTCGACCTGGACCCTTCATCGAATTGCCTTTTCTGGGCCCCTCCGATCTTCGCGATGCACCCGGCAAGGCCGTCGATGCCTACACCAACCCGCGTCAATATATTCACAACAACTGGGTCAAATACGGTCTGTGGGGAGTTGATTTGATCGACCGGCGCGCCGGTCTTTTGTCGCTGGACGATGCGCTGAAGAACGTATTCGACCCGTATGCATTCATCCGCGATGCCTATCTGCAGCGCCGCGCCTACTTGGTGTCCGACGGTAAGGTCACCGATGAGGAACCGCTGGTGGACCCAGGCGCCGATGACCCGCCGTCGGGCCAGCCGCCACCAGATGGCCGGCCCGCACCGATCCCGCCACCGCCTTAAGGGGTTTAGCGCCCCCGGTGTCCGACGTAGCCGCGGCCGTGGTAGCCATAGCCGCCACGGTAGCAGCTTAATTCGGCGGATTATTCTTAACCCGAGATCAGCAATTCCTCGACGTCGCTCAGGCGCGCCAGTTGCTTCAGCTGTACGGGCATATTCTCGTAGCGCAGCGTGTGGCGGGTGGACTTGGCAACGCTGAGCCATTCGATCAGCAAGGCCAGGCCCGAGCTGTCGCTATCCTTGACGCCCGCCAAATCGATTACCGCGGCGCGCCCATGGCCGATGGCCTCCGTCC
>JAXDQN010000426.1:0-8272 GCA_034667865.1 Gammaproteobacteria bacterium | reverse complement strand
TTGAGCTTGGATCTAATCGATATCGGGGCGAACCTGACGCACGACAGTTTCGCGGCGGATTTGGACGATGTCATGAAGCGCGCGTTGCAGGCCGGCGTTCGCCGCCAGATTGTCACCGGTGCGGATTTGCCCAGCTCGCGACAGGCAGCGAGCCTGGCTGATCAACATCCGGCGCAGCTGCGCAGCACCGCCGGCATTCATCCGCATCACGCAGCGAGTTTCGTAGGGGAGCACCGCGCGGAATTGCTCGGCTTGCTGCAGCGTCCCGGCGTGGTAGCAGCCGGCGAATGCGGATTGGATTATTTTCGCAATATCTCGCCGCCCGAGGCGCAGCGCCGCGCCTTTGAGGCACAGCTCGAAGTCGCAGCGGCGGCACGCAAACCCGTGTTTCTGCATCAGCGCGATGCGCACGCGGACTTCGTCGCCATCCTCAAAGAGCATGTGGGGGCGTTGCAAGGAGGCGTCGCGCACTGCTTCACCGGCGGAGCGGCCGAGCTGGAAGCCTACCTGACCCTCGGACTGTACATCGGCATCACCGGATGGGTTTGCGATGAACGGCGCGGCTTGGGTTTGCGCGAGGCGGTGCCGCGCATCCCTCAGGAGCGGCTGCTGGTGGAAACCGATGCGCCCTATCTGTTGCCGCGCGATTTGCAGCCGATGCCCAAGTCGCGCCGCAATGAGCCGGCGCTGCTTGTGCATATCGCGCAGCGCGTTGCCCAGCTGCGTGGCGAGAGCCTCGAAAGCGTTGCGGCGGCAACCACCCGCAACGCGGAAACTCTGTTTCGCCTCTAACTACATGTTGGTGAATTGGTGCGGACTGGGGCGCAATTGCGGCAGCAGCTGCGCCCAAGCCGCCGCGGCCTGGGCATGCGCCGGCGAGGATTTGCCTGCCTGATCCAACACGGGGAATTCCACCTCGATGCCATCGAGCATGATCACCCACTTCGGGATGCCTTTGGTGAATTTGCCGGCGTTCGAAAACAGCAACCGCCCCTCGACCGGAACCTCCTCCCCCACCAGCGCCTTGACGGCGGCAATCCGGTCGTACAGCGACGGCTGCGGATTGTCGAAGGTATAGCGATGGCTCCGACCCATCACGGTCCAGTCGCTCATCTGATCGCCGCCAAAGATCAGGCCGGCGACCCGGCGCGTGTCGAGCACCAGCACGCCGCGCGGCGTCAGCAGCAAGTGGTCGATGTGAATGAAGCCGCCCATGCCATCGGGTACGAAAACTTGGTGCGCCGTTTCAAATGCAACGCGCTTCAAGCGAGCCAGCAGCGCCTTGCGGCGTGAGCGGCGCTGGTAGGCGCGCAGTCCGAAAAAAGCCAGCACGGCAAGCAACACGACCGCCGCGCCGAGTCCAATCCACTGGGGATCTATGCCAAGGTCGTTCATTCGATTGCAGCGCCAAGCGCCCGCAAGTCAGGCGCAAGATCCGAGACGTGCTGCGGCAAGGCAAGCAACTGCGCCAAACCCTGTGGAACCTCGACTCTCTTGCCGATGAGCGGTTCGACGATTTCGTTGAATTTCGCCGGATGTGCGGTGGCAACCAGCACCCATGGGTGCTCGGCGCGCTCGCGCATGCTCAGGCGGCTGTAGACTTCCGCCGCAGTCGCGGTGTGCGGGCACCATTCGCGACCATATTGCATGAAGTCCCCTCCGATACGAGCGCGAATTGTAGCGTCATCGACGCTATCTGCGCTCAACTGTTCACGTAATGCCGACATTGATGGGTACAGCGCGCGTAGCCGCTCCATGTTGCTCGGATTGCCGACGTCCATGGCTGACGCCAGCGTCGCGATACTGGGGCGAGGCAGCCACTGCCCGGTTTTCAAGAAGTCCGGCACGGTTCGATTGGCGTTGTGCGCCAGTATGATGCGACCGATGGGGCTTCCCAGGGCGCGCGCCCACAGCGCTGCAAGGGCGTTGCCTAAGTTGCCGGCGGGAATGATGTAGGACGGTTTTCGGCCGGTCGCGGCGGCAACCTGGGCGCTGGACGCCACGTAGTAGACCATCTGCGGCAGCAGCCGCCCAATGTTTATGCTGTTGGCCGAGCTGAATCGGTGCCTTTGTGCCAGCGCAGCGTCGGTGAAGGCCTCTTTTACCAGCCGCTGACAGTCGTCAAAGGTCCCGTCGACCCGCAGCGAGGTGACGTTCTCGCCCCAGCAGGTCAGCTGCTGCTCTTGCCGTGGGCTGACCTGGCCTCGCGGGAACAGGATGATGATCCGTGCCCAGGCGCGCCGATGGAAGGCTGCTGCCACCGCTCCGCCCGTATCGCCGGAGGTTGCCACTAGAATGGTAAGCGGCGCGGCCGCAGTGGCGTTGAGCTGCTGCATGGCTTCAGCCAAAAATCGCGCGCCGAAATCCTTGAAGGCCGCGGTCGGGCCATGAAACAGCTCGAGCACGAACAGCGGATCGCGGCTGGCGCTCACCAGCGTGGTCGGCGCGACGATGTTGAGCGACGCATCGGCTATAGACCCGAGCAGCAGCGCCAGCCGATCGCCGGCAAAGAATCCCGACAGGCTGGCGCGCGCCACTTGCGCCAGTGCGGCGCCAGCCGGCAGTGCCGCCGCGTCGAACTTGGGCAGATGAGTCGGAACATATAGCCCCCCATCCGGGGCGAGTCCCTGCGATATGGCTTGACTCAAACTCACCGGCGGCGCACCGCCACGCGAGCTCGCAAACCGTAGATCGGACATTAAGCCTTCACCACCCGCGCGCCAAAGACCTCGATGCGGGAGACCCACGAGTCCGATCGCAGGTTATTTCTTGCGAAGGCAGCGGCCATGGCGCCGCGTACCGCCTCGGCATTTTGAAATTCTGCCCAGGCAAAGATGGTCGGGCCGGCGCCAGAAATAGAACAGCCCAAGGCGCCCGCGGACATAGCGCCGCGCTGCACGTCCTTGAAGCCCGGGATCATCAAATGGCGCTGCGGTTCGATGATGACGTCGTTGAACGAATCGTGAATCATCTCCAAGTCATTCGAATAGCAGCCGCTGATGAAACCGGCCAAGTTGGCGCTTTGCCATACATAGTCGGAGCGGCTGACGTCGGTCTTCAAGATGGCGCGCGCCTCGCGGGTGCCCAGGTACATGTGCGGATGCACCAGCACGCAGCGCAACGCCGACGGCACGGGAATTTGTTTGACGCGGGGCGCGTCGATACCGACAGTTAGCGTCAAACCGCCGTACAGGCAAGGTGCGATGTTGTCGATGTGCGCAGCGCCGCTGGCAACGATCTCCCCTTCCATGGCGAATTTGAGCAACCGCAGGCGCGGCACCGGCGATTCGAGCAACGCATTGGCCGCCACCACAGCGGCCACGGCTGAGGCTGCCGAGCCTCCCATCCCCGAGCCCAATGGGATGCCTTTTTCAATATCCAATTCGAAGCCGAAATCCAGACCCAGCGCCTGGTGCATCGCCTGCACCGCGCGACCGGCGGTATTTTGCTCAGGAATCACCGGCAGGTCGCCGGCGACACCGGTGATGGAGCGGATGCGCACCACGGGTTCATCGATGTGGCGAATGCGCACGCGATCGCCCACCGCCTCGACCGAATGCCCGAGGATGTCGAAGCCGATGCCCACGTTGGCAACCGTGGCTGGGGCGAATGCAGTGACGTCGGTTAACACGGAAACCTCA
The DNA here is from genome assembly GCA_034667865.1 of Gammaproteobacteria bacterium. Classification (GTDB taxonomy): domain Bacteria; phylum Pseudomonadota; class Gammaproteobacteria; order Steroidobacterales; family Steroidobacteraceae; genus Bog-1198. The sequence goes on along the minus strand of JAXDQN010000426.1, from coordinate 4,631 downwards.
TATGAGTGCGCCGAGATAAGCCGACAAGCGCAGCAGATCGGCAAACACGCCGGCTGCGGTCACCTCGGGGCCCGCGCCCGGGCCTTGCACGATGAGCGGATTGTCGCAGTAACGGCGCGTCGCGAAGCGCACCACATTGTCGGTGAGGGCCAGATTGGCGAATGGATGCTTGGAGTCCAAGCGCATCAAGCCGACGGTGGCCTTGCCCGCCGCATCGATCCGGCCGACGTAGCGCAACACCTGGCCCTTGCTGCGCGCTTGCGCCAAGGTCGCGGCCATCGCGGCATCCGACTCGGGCAAACGTTCCATGAACTCCTCGACGCTGCACTTCGTCAGCGAGTCCGGCACCAGTCCTTCGATCTGAACGTCGGAGATCTCCATGGTCAGTCCCATCTCGCGGCCCAAGATGATCAACTTGCGCGCCACATCGACGCCGGACAAATCGTCGCGCGGGTCCGGCTCGGTGTAGCCCTTGGCCTTTGCCCCGCGCACGATGGAGGAAAATGTTTCGCTGCCGTCGAACACATTGAACAGATAGGCCAGCGTGCCGGAGAAAATGCCTTCGATCTGGGTGACATCGTCGCCCGTCTCGCGCAGGTCGCGCAGGGTTTGAATGACCGGCAAGCCCGCGCCTACCGTGGCCTCGTATAAATAATGCGTTCCCGCGGCGCGCTTTGCCGCCTGCAGCGAACGGTAGTAAGGCATGGTGCCGCTGTTGGCCTTCTTGTTCGGCGTTACGACGTGAATGCCGCGCATCAGCCAATCATGGTACTGGCCGGCGACTTCGGCGCTGGCGGTACAGTCGATGATCAGGGTGTGCGGCACGTAATCCGCTTGCACGTGATTGACGAATTTCGGCAGGTCGAGCGGCTCGCCGGCGTCTGCCAAGCGCTCCTCCCAGCGATTCAGGTCGACGTGGGTTTCTTCCAGCAGCATGCGCGTCGAAGTGGCAATGCCGCGCACGCGCAGATCCAGATTCAATTCACGCAGGCGAAAGATTTGCGTGGCCATCTGCGCCAGCAACACCCGACCGACGGTGCCCGGCCCGATCAGGCCGATGGACAGCGTATTTGGCGACAAATAGAAGGCGGCGTGCACTGCGCGTAGCGCTTTAGCGGCGCCTTTGCCATCCACGACCACGGAGATATTGCGTTCTGAAGCACCTTGCGCGATGGCCTTCACGCTGATGGCCGCATCTCCCAAGGAATTGAACACCTTCGCCGCAACACCATGCGCCCCGGCCATGCCATCGCCGACCACGGCAAGAATGCTCATACCTAAGGCAACCTCGACATGCTGGATCTGGCCGTCGCGCAATTCGATGTCGAAGGCGCGCCGCACGGCTTCCTCGGCGCGCACCGCCTGCGCCTCGGGAATTGCAAAACAAATCGAGTGTTCGGAACTGCCCTGAGAAATCAAGATGACCGATATGCCCGAATCGCGCAGCGCGCCGAACAATCGATGCGCCGTGCCTGGCACGCCGATCATGCCGGCGCCTTCCAGATTCACCAGCGCCACGGGGTCAATGCTGGTGATGCCTTTGACTTTGAGCGCCGAGACAGGGTTCGCGCAGATCAGCGTGCCGTGCTTGTGCGGGGCAAAGGTGTTGCGGATATAAATCGGGATGCCGCGCGCGACCGCGGGCTCCATAGTCTGCGGATGGATCACCTTCGCGCCAAAGTACGCGAGTTCCATCGCCTCGTTATAGGACAGTTGATCGATGACCTGGGCGTTCGGCACCAGCCGCGGATCGGCGGACAGCACGCCGTCGACATCGGTCCAGATGATGATCTCGGCGGCGTCGAACAGCGCGCCGAGTATCGAACCCGAGAAATCGCTGCCATTGCGTCCCAGGGTGGTCTGTTGACCTTTGACGGTGGTGGCGATGAAGCCGGTGACGATGATCCGGCCGGTGAAATTCTCGGGCACCAACTTGCGCAGATTGCGTTCGCTTTCCTGCCACTGGACCGCAGGGCCCAGCGAGCCCCATTCCACGATGACGACCTTGCGGGCGTCCACCCACAGCAGGTCGCCCTGGATGCGGCCGCGCTCGCGCAGAAAGGGCGTAAACAATCGCGTCGACCAGATTTCGCCGTAACCGGAGATCACATCGCGCATGGAGTACGTCGATGCACCGATGAGGCGCACGGTTTGCAGAATGCCGACAATGTCCTGGAAGTCGCGCTCGAGCTGGGTCGCGTACAGCTCGCAGGCCGCCTTGGACAGCAACGTTTGGGCCAATTCCAGGTGGCGGGTCTTTAAGCCGGCGACCGCCGGATTGAAGTCGCTGTCGCGCTGCTCGGCCAAACTGACCAGGCCCAACAGGGCATCGGTGACGCCGCGGCAGGCGGACAGCACCACCGCCTCGCGCGGATTGCGTGAAGCTTCGACAATATCCGCAACGCGCCGAAAGCACGCGGCATCCGCAACGCTGGAACCGCCAAACTTATGTACTAACCACTTATCCATTCGTCACTCGCCCAAAACCCAAACAGACTAGCAAGTTAGGGCCGAGTTCGCCTAGAGTTGCGTCCCGATTTAGGCAGCCCCGTGTGCTGCGTCCGCAATGGACGGACTCCCGGCCGTGCCTGTACAGGCCGTGCCTGCCCCGGCCGCACTGACCCGACCGGTTGATAGGCGGGGATCAGGTGGTGCTTGCCGTTGCCGATCAAATCCGCACGGCCCATGCGCTTCAACGCATCGCGCAGCAGCGGCCAGTTATCCGCGTCATGGTAGCGCAGAAACGCCTTGTGCAAGCGGCGTACCTTGATTCCCTTGGGTATCACGACTTCTTCGCTGGCGCGGCTCACACGCCGCAAAGGATTCTTGCCCGAGTGATACATGGCGGTGGCGGTTGCCATGGGCGATGGCAGGAATGCCTGCACCTGGTCGGCGCGAAAACCATTCTTCTTGAGCCAGATTGCCAATTCGAGCATGTCGACATCGCGGGTGCCCGGATGGGCGGCGATGAAATACGGAATCAGGTACTGCTCTTTACCGGCTTCCTTCGAGTACTTGTCGAACAGCTCTTTGAATTTGTAGTACGTGCCGATGCCAGGCTTCATCATTTTGGACAACGGCCCATCGCCGATGGCTTCCGGCGCAATCTTAAGATAGCCGCCGGTGTGATGCGTGGCCAGCTCTTTGACGTACTCCGGCGATTCGATCGCAAGGTCATAACGAACGCCGGAGGCGATCAGCACTTTTTTCACGCCTTTCAGCGCTCGCGCGCGCCGGTACAGGCTGATCAGAGGTGCATGATCGGTGTTGAGATTGGGGCAGACTCCCGGAAATACGCAGGAGGGTCGGCGGCACGCCGATTCGATGGCCGGACTCTTACAATGCAATCGATACATGTTGGCGGTTGGGCCGCCGAGATCGGAAATCACGCCGGTGAATCCGGGCACCTTGTCGCGGATGGTTTCGATTTCACGAATCACCGAGTCCTCGGAGCGACTCTGGATGATGCGGCCTTCATGTTCGGTGATGGAACAGAACGTGCAGCCGCCAAAGCAGCCGCGCTGAATCGCCACGGAAAATCGAATCATGTGAAAGGCCGGAATCTTGGCCGCACCATACGATGGGTGCGGCTTGCGCGCGTACGGCAATTCGTAGATTGCATCCATGTCGGCGGTGCTCAAGGGGATCGGCGGCGGGTTGAGCCACAACTCCAGATTGCCGTGGCGCTGCACCAGCGCCCGGGCGTTTCCGGGGTTGGACTCAAGATGCAGAATGCGCGAGGCATGCGCGTACAGCACCGCATCTTTGCTGACCTGCTCGAAGCTCGGCATGCGAATCACGCTGAGCGTGCGCTGGGCGCTCGGCACATTGCGAAAGAATTTGACCACGTTTGGGGCAGCGGCGGCGCCCGGAGCGCTCATGCGCTGTGCTTCGCTGGCGTAGGGATCGATGGGCGGATTCACAGGCCCAGGCTGATCCACTTCGCTGGAGTCGATTTCGATCCAATCTGCCGGCATCTCGCGCCTCAAGAAAGCCGTACCGCGAAGATCGCGCAAATCTGCAATCGTTTCACCCTGCGCCAAGCGGCGGGCAATCTCGCCGATCTGGCGTTCCGCATTCCCATAAACCAACAAGTCGGCCTTCGCGTCCACCAGCACCGAGCGGCGCACGGTCTCCGACCAGTAATCGAAATGCGCAATGCGGCGCAGACTGGCTTCGATGCCGCCGACCACGATGGGAATGTTTTTGAATGCCTCGCGAATGCGTTGCGAGTAAACGATGACGCAACGATCCGGCCGTCGACCGCCTTGGCCGCCCGGCGTATAGGCATCATCGCTCCGCACCCGCCGATCGGAGGTGTAGCGATTGACCATGGAATCCATGTTGCCGCCGGTCACGCCGAAGAACAGTCGCGGACGGCCCAGACGCTCGAAGTCCTCGGTGCCGTGCCAATCCGGCTGGGCGATGATCCCCACCTTGAAGCCTTGCGCCTCGAGCACCCGACCGATGATGGCCATGCCGAAGCTGGGATGATCCACGTAGGCATCGCCGGTGACGACAATGACGTCGCATTGGTCCCAGCCCAGCGCGTCCATTTCGGCGCGCGTGGTCGGCAGAAATCCCGCCGGCTTGAGGACGGCGGGATTTGCCCTATTCTCGGAAAATAGGGC
>JAXDQN010000425.1:0-2673 GCA_034667865.1 Gammaproteobacteria bacterium | reverse complement strand
GGTCCGGTCGTCGGGGTTTCGAAGGCAACGCCCCCCAGCAGCAGCGCACGGAGCGATTCCACCTGCATGTCTACGCCGGCGCCGCCCAATTTCACCGAGACGCCGGATGCGTTCCAAAAACGCGTCTGGTCATGAACATATGAGTCGAACGGCGATCGAACGAAGGCGTGGATGGTCACGCTTTCTGCCATATCGCCGATGTCCCAGCCCAGCACCTGCCCGACTGACAGTCCACGATAGAACACCGGTGAGCCCAGGTTCACTGAACCGAGCTGCTCAGTTTTGAGCAGAAATGTCTTTCCGGGGACGCCGCTATCTAGTAATGGCGGTTCCTCGCGGCCGACAAACGTGCGTTCGGCCTTGGCGGCAGCGTCTCCCGGCAGAAGACCGACATATGCGCCCGAAAGCAGCGTGTTGAAGCCTGAGATGTTGCCTGCGAACAAGCGCGGCTTAACCACCCAGAGTTGCGTGCCCTCCGTTAAGAACGGCTCGGCCTGAGCGGTGGTCGAAATCGAGACGAGTACTTTCTTGCGGTCTTTTGTGAATTCGAGGCTCTTTACTGTGCCGAGCGTAATGTCTTTGAATTTAAGCTGCGACTGACCAGCTGTAAGTCCTTCGGCGTCTTCAAATGACACGACAATTTTCGGACCTTCCTTTGACAGCGTGTCCCAGGCCAGCCATGCGCCAATCGCAATGGCGATAATGGGTATCGTCCAGATCATCGGCACCCGACGCGCCCGGCGGACAGAGGAACGCTCCGGGGCCCTCTGCTCGGTCGCGCTCATCTTGATGCGGCTGTCAACACGTCACGCATGTCATTAAGCTCCTTGCAGAGTCGCACCAAAAAGCTCGATTTTTGGCAATGAGACGATGCGTCTAACCCGACCAATTTTGTGCCGCGGATATCGGAATAACGCTATGCGAATTCGGCAGACACCCGGCGACCGATGCGAACGCTCGGAACCGCGGGGCCGACGCAGATCGTCCTGCCTCGCCTGAACAGCGTGGGATCGGTCTCCGCCCGGGTAGCCGCGCAAAGCCTTGGATCATTATTTTCGTATGACAGCGGCCCCGTTTGGTCCAACACATCCGGCGCGATAGACGCCATTGGCGCAGGTGACGGTCCGTGGGGGTGGTGGACGCTTGCGAACAACAGCGGCGCCATTGGGTCCGGCACATCCGGCGCGGTAGACGCCGTTGGCGCAGGTGACCGCATGAGCCGTTTGGGGTATCGCGAGGGTCAGGATGGCTGAGAAGCCAAGGGCGAACACCGCCAGTGCAAGAATATGTTTCATGAAGGGGGACACCTTTTTCCGGACCGAGATCAGTCGTGGAAATTATTTGGTAATTGACAAGCTTTTCGTCGTTCCAAAACCTGTGCGTTTTTTGCCCGGACAACGTGGCTGCCTCGGCTGCTTTCGTCACAGGCGGCGGGTTCTACTTCCCGGTCAGTGCCCCGCTTTTCGGCCCATAAGGCAAAATTGTAAAGTGTCGGCACCGGTAAGTCCGTTGGCCTCCTTGTCCGCCCCGCTTCGATCGGCAGGCGCACTCCGACGACTCTCCCGGTGGCTCGGTCCGAGACCGGATCTGGCTTGATCAGATGCCATTCGGAATCGCTCGGGAACGAGATCTTTGAACCACGAGGTCATGCCGCCGGTTCGACGCCCACCAACACGGCTTCGGTGATGATCGCGGTGATGGTGTCGCCGATCTTGATAAATTTCATATTCTGCTGCCCTTCGGGCGTGACCACGTTGACGGACCGAATTGCCCCACCTGAAGGATCGACGAGGGAAATGGTGTGCAATGTCGGGTCAACGCTTACGACCAGCCCCGTGACCACTATCCTGCTTCCTAGGGCGCCCGCGGGCTTCTCACCAGCCGGTGCTCGCGCGCCGGCGACGGCAACGGAATCATCGGGAAGCTTAGTACCGGGTGGTGCAAGTACATATGCAGCGGAGGCATAGTAATGCGCGATGACACTGTCGCCGGGTCGGACCTGCGGGAGATTTTGGACTTGATCTCCGACCTTCAAAGTTATCGTATTGCCGCCAGACCCCTCCAGCGTAACCGTGCGCGTTTGCAGGTCGATAGCCTTGACGACTGCTCGGGTTGATACGCTCTCCGATCGGGCGATGCCCGCCATGTCGGACGCCTGGGCAAAAGCGCTGGAGGATACGCCTGGGTGCAGAGATGCGGCAGTCGCCACAAACAATCCCAGCGCCGACGCTCCGGCTAGGCAACCCAGCCTCGTAATCATCCCGTGCTCTCCCCTACAGACGGCCGCAGCGTTATCAATCGGCGCGACGGAGCGCAAACGGCCGGCATCAGACGAATACTGTGGCTGGTGACAGCCGGTAGCGCTATGCGGATTTGGCACTTCGTGTGGGGCTCGCAGGTTACAGAAGACCAAATTGCATTGGTATGGGCCCGGTGAATAGCCTTCACTGCGATAATCTATCGATCGATTTGCGCCATTCGTCTGGTGTCATGCCTGACCAGCGGCGGAATGCTCGCGAGAAGGCGCTGGCATCCGCATAGCCAAGCGCCCACGCGATCGACAGAATGGAAACCGCCGGATCACGGAGCATCTGCTTGGCTCTGTCGTAACGTTTGGCCTCAAGCAGACGGGTGAGACTGGTTCCCTGCTTACCAAGAAGCCGATGAAGTGTG
>JAXDQN010000424.1:0-9142 GCA_034667865.1 Gammaproteobacteria bacterium | reverse complement strand
GATCCGTCTGTTGTCGAATGGCTGGATCAACAGCCGGCCGAGTCCGTTTGGATAACAAGCATTACGCTATTTGAAGCACGTCTCGGTCTAGCGCTGCTGCCCAACGGTCGACGTCGGCAAGCGCTCGAATTGGCGTTCGAGCAACTGCTGGCCGAGGATTTGGAGGAGCGGGTATTGGATTTTGACCGCTCGGCAGCTGAAGCTGCCGCGGCCCTCGCGGCCGAAAGACAACGCAATGGCCGTACTGTCGACATGCGCGACACGCAGATCGCCGGAATAGTAATCGCCCGCCGCGCGACGCTGGCAACCAGAAACGTCAAACACTTTGCCGACCTAACTGGCGAGGTCGTGAATCCTTGGGAAGCTAAGCGATAAGTCTGTCCGGGCGCTGAATGGGCCGAAGTTTCTCATAGGCGCGCCTTAACTCCATAAGAAATGTTTTCGCTGCGCATGCCACCAGCGACCCCAAATATCCACGACGACACATGAAAAGATCGCGAAGATAACCTTGATCCCCACGGACGAGCCGACGTCGGCTCGCGCTGACATGGCGAACAACGACCAGCAAACCGACAGTCCCAATAGCAGGTAACCGAAATCATGAGCTACACTTGAGTCCATGCTAACCCGCGATAGATGCGCTGCCATGTTTCTCGCCTCGGCGGCTTTGCTCACCCAGGCTGCGTTTGCACAGCAACCAGCGGCCGAGATCGACCGTCAGATTCCATCACTGATTGAGACTTACAAGGCGCTTCATCAGCACCCGGAGCTGTCGCACCACGAAACTTGGACGGCGGCCTATCTCGCCGATGCGCTGCGAAAACTCGGCTTTACGGTCACCGAGCACCTAGGGAAGTATCAAAACGGTACGCCCGCCGAGGGTGTCATCGCCATCTTGCAAAATCGCCCCGGTCCGCGTCTTCTAATTCGTACCGAACTCGACGCACTGCCTCTCGAGGAGAAAACAGGACTTCCCTACGCGAGCCGTCTGACCACCAAGGACGATTCCGGTCAGAGTGTTGGGGTGACGCACGCCTGCGGTCATGACATTCACATGACCACCATTCTGGGTACCGCTCAGCAACTCGTCGCGCAAAAAGCCAAATGGCACGGCACCCTGATGATAGTTGGCCAACCCGCCGAGGAGGTCGGCGATGACGGCGCTCGCGCCATGCTGGCCGATCACGTCTATGAGCGCTTCGGCAGGCCGGATTTCGTCATTGCCGAGCACGATGTTTCCGACATCGCAGCGGGCCGGGTCGGTGTCGTAAGCGGCCCGTTCAAGTCAAGCGCCACCGACATCGACATCCTCATGCGCGGCATCGGAGGCCATGGCGCCAAGCCAGAACAGACCAAGGATCCGGTCATTATGGCGGCAGAATTCCTCGTTTTGCTCCAATCCATCGTCAGTCGGCAGAATTCCCCGCAACAGCCTGCTGTCATCACTGTGGGCCGCGTCATCGGCGGCACCAAGCGCAACATCATCCCCGACGAGGTGCGCATGGAAATCTCAATGCGCAGCTTTGATGACACTCAACGTCTCGCCATGATTGAAGCAGTAAAACGCACCGCCAATGGAGTGGCTATCGCCGCCGGTGTGCCCGCCGATCGTATGCCGCTGGTGACAATTCCCGGTTTCACGCCTGTGACGCTCAATGACCCGGCATTGGCAGACCGATTCCGCAGTATCGCCCGTATCGCATTGGGCCCAGAAAACCTTGTCGAGACGAAGCCCAGCATGGCGAGCGAAGATTTCGGCGCGTGGAGTCTTCCCGACCATTCGGTGCGAATTTTCTGCTTCTGGCTCGGCGCCTCCGACCCCGTCAAAGTAAAAGAGAGCGAACGCACGGGCGTTCCGCTACCAGCCACCCATTCGCCGCAGTTTGCCCCTGTGCCTGAAGCGACGATCCGCACCGGAGTGATCTCCATGACCGCGCTGGCTATTTCGCTTTTCACTGATGAGATTTCCACTTAGCGTATCGGGACCCGTTGATCGTGCAACCGCGTGAGGGTTCACGATCGCAAGCACACGTTTGGTCGTCTCTCTCGAGCGGCGGGCGTATCGTTATTGCTGTTCGTTGCAATCCGACGATTTGCCGCTCGAGCGGATCTCCGCGTTGACGAGTTCGGTGAGCGCCCCGGCCATGCTAAGTCGGCGCCCGTCCAAATGATACTCAACCAAATCATTGCCAAGTCCGTCAATTTGACTGTTCACTTGCATCGCCGCTCCCAGGCACAACGACGGGTAGTATAGAACCAACGTCTTGAAGCCAAACCAGATGCCGGAATGGCCAAATGCCGTCCCCAATTCCGTTTGATGCATGAAAAGACCGGCCGCATACGATATTTTATCGCCACGCTGTGGAATGGGAACCGGACGCGACGTCATGTAGTTCATTTCTTCGCGTCCAATCAGATCGCCATTGAAAAGACTGTATATGAACTTTGCCATATCCGGAGAATTGGTCGAGAAACCCCCTCCCCCACCCTCGAACGCCGGAGTCATGAACAACCGGCCCCCATTGGCCGTTTTATCGGGCAGCTTGATGTCCTCATATTGTGGCTTCGTGGTTGGCCCGGCATATCCGCTGGCAAGACCTTGGATATCTCGAGATATCGCCGAGGCCGTTCCCGTCATGCCAAGCGGCCGCAGAATCCGCGCCGCCGCGAGGTCGCCGAAATATTTTCCTTCGATCGATTCAACGACGGCAGCGAGAATCTGATAATTCAAATCGCTGTAACTAAACGCTGCACCGGGAGGAAATAGAAGCTTCGTGTTGGCCGCTGCTCGAAAGCGCCGCTCATTGGTCCAGGCTCCAAGCGAATTATTCATGGCTGCGGCATCCACTGCGCCGTCGACCAAACCGGTGGAATGGCGCAGCAGCATCGAGACGGTGAATTGCGCCGCACCAGGTAGTCGATGATAAGCGCTGGACGGGGGGAAAAACTTCGCGACCCCGTCGGAGTAGTGCAGACGGCCTCGCTGCACTTCTTCGTAGACAAGCACCGCAACGAGCATCTTGCCTGTGCTCGCGCCCATCATGACTGACTGCGCTTGCATCGGCGTTTTCGCCTCGCGGTCGGCATACCCCGAGCCGTAGCTGCGCGTGACATCTCGGCCATACACGGAGAACGTGATGCCGGGAATTCCGGTCTCTCTCAAGAGGTCGGACAATTCGACGTCGACGGTGGACATGCCAGGGGAGGCCGCGCCGCAGACACCGGTGAAAGCAATGCAGGAAGCCAAGACGGCTTTGATGATCCAACTAGCCATGGCTTCGTCCGAGACACCCAACGAGGAATGCCGCGCGAATCGGCTCGGTATGTTCGCCAATCGCGGGACTTCACCCCGATGGCTAATCAAACGTTCGCCTGAATTCGATGCCGATTGCGCGCGGCTGCGCGATCAAGAAGCGCGGACGATCTGCCAGTGCTGAGACCTCCGACTGCTCGTCGCCCAAGTTGGCACGAACGTCGAACAGATTCTTGGCAAACAGCGCCGCCTCCCAAGGACCGGTTGCCACGCCAAAGCGCAGGTTGACCAGCGAATAAGCGTCGCGCGTAATTCCCGCCGGGTTGTTCGCGAAACTGACGCTTTGCCCCGTATAGCTGTACTGGCCGCGAACGAACGCGGAGCCGAAGGCAGTGGGGTGGGTGTAATCGCCGATCAGAGACGCCGTCAGCTTGGGTACGCCGTTGAGCGGCTGACCTGCAACGAACGCGGCGTTGGCAGGCGACGCCGTGATCTTTGCATCGTCGTAGCCCAAGGATAGCGAGAGGTTGAGGCCGTGCAGGGGTGCTATGTCCGCCTCCAGTTCGGCGCCCGTGCTGGTGGCCGCGCCTGCATTTTCAGTGATGTGATAAGTGCAGGGAAGCAGCACGGACTGCTGAATTTTACTCCAATCAATGCGGTACGCCGCAACGCGAGTGTTCATGCGGCCACCAAACCAGGTGTTCTTCGAACCGAGTTCGTAGCTCCAAAGCGAATCGCTGTGAAAAGACGAGTTCTGCCCGGGAGTATACCCGGCTGCAACCAGATCCCCGTCACAGACGGGAGGTAGTGCGCCGTTCTGTCCGCCGATGCGAAAGCCCTTTGCCGCATCGGCGTAAAGCATGGCGTTCTCATCGATGCGGTACTTGGCGGTATATCGCGGCGTGAGCGCGTGTTCGCTGTGCCCGGACGGCACGTTTGATGGCCCGCCATTGATCCATCCGTCGGCGATATATGCGCTGAAATTTCGCAGTTCCGATTCCCGAACACCGGCGGACAGTTGGAACGCCCGCGTCACGTCGTAGGAGACATCGACGAATTCGGCAAGTTCTCGGCTGTTGCTCGGAATGTCCTCGACAAAGGCCGGGGCTCCGGTCGCATCGTACGGCGTATTTTCTTCCTGGATGGTATGCGCGCTCCCGTAGGTATAGTAGCCGCCAGCGACCACTTGCAACGGGAAGGCGAACGAAGATTCGAAGCGAACTTCCTGAGTGAACGAGTCGGAATTGACGAAGCTTGGGGATGGCGAGGCGCAGTACTGGTTCGTGGGACAGGGTGCCGTGCCGAACACTCCGGTCGACACCACCTCGGTGCCGTCTTCGTCGTCGAAGGCCTGTCGATGAAACCAGGTGCTCGACGAAATGAATGAGCCGAAACCCGCCTGGTATTTGGCCGTCAAACTGCTGAAGTTCCATTGATCGCGCGAGCCTTCCGCAACGTTGAGCGGCCGGATCTGCACCAAGTTATCGGGCGAATAGTCCGCGAGCGGCAGGCCATTGGAGCGCGCCTTTTGATAGATCACCATCGGCGTGATGGTCAGCCCGGCGACACTCTCCGGCGTATAGGTCAAGGTCACCATGCCGCCGAATTCGAAATCATTGCCGACGTGATCGACTCTTCCGGCGCCTTGTTGCGGCGTTACGACGTAGCCGGGTGTGGTTGCAATACCATATTCGCGAGTAAAGACACCCGGCTGATAGGAATTGTATGCGCTGACCTTGAGGGCTAACTGGTCGGCAATGAGCGGAATATTGTAGGTGCTCGATACATCGTAGCCGCCACCTCCATGGTTGACGTCAAAACCCGATGCATCGACGAATCCTGCTTCGCGCTTGGTATCGGCTGCACGGGTGATGACGCGGACCGTGCCACCCATGGCCGATGATCCGAATAGAGTCCCTTGCGGACCGCTCAGCGCCTCTACCCGTTCGACATCCAGGATCCTCGGATCAAGCGACAGCGGAACAGGCGTATCGTTGATGTAGAAACTGGTGGTGTTTGTACCGGCGACACCGCGCAACGTGACGGCGCGAGCGTTAGTCACGCCGAAACCGTTGCCAGTGCCAAAAGACAGATTTGGGATCGCGCGTGCATAGTCGTCAAAGCCAGTTGCACCCAACTTTTCCAACGTGTCGCCCGAAATGGCTGTGACGCTTACCGGCACATCTTGGATGCTTTCGCTGCGTCGCTGCGCCGTTACCACAATCTCTTCGAGCGCTGACGCCGAGCCTGCGGTCGCAGCCTCCCCTTGGGCACTGTAGGCAAGGGGGGCCCCCGCTAGCGATATGCAAAGGGTAAGCGCGGAGATTTTCGCGTGTTTGAAAACATGTGTACGTCGTGGCTGGTCGATATCGCCGATTGTCATGTCTTGTGCACCCCTGTGATCCCTAGTCGTTCGTATTGGCTCGTTTGGACGGTACAAATCGCTAGATTTACAATTTGATCTTAAACTCAAACGTTGATCTAAAACGATAAATTATCGAGAATTTTTTTACAGCAAGTTGTATGCCAAGTTTCATTAATTTCTATGTTATTGTTTTTTAACACATTATAGGTTGGGATCGCCGCGTGCGTGGAAGAGCGGGCACAGGGCACAGGGGTGCGGCAGCGTCCTCAGGGCCAGCAGGACGCTGATCTGGGTTCAAGTTGTCACGGGCACATGAGTGTCCTGAAGCGCGCGGGCGTGGCAAACGACGGCACGACCGGGACTTCGGTATCGCCCGTCGTGCCCCAATCAAAATGGGAGCGGTCACGTCACCCAATTCAACCCCTGGAACGGATACGCACCAGGCCAGAATCGAAAAAACGCCCGCTTCAACTCTTGAAAACGAGACCTACCCTTGCTGCCATTACTCCTGCAACGGTGCTAGCGGCGGCGGAGGCGCGCTGAAGAATCGGCGCACGATGGGCTCGAACTCCGCGAGCGGTAAAGTCGGGTAGTCAGGGTCGAAGGAGTTCTGATCATAGAGTTCGCAGAACTCGACTGTTTCCGCGTAGCACGGGTGGCCCCTGTAGCGGTCCCGCTCATTGCGATTGCGAGTCGGGTGATTGGCGAAGTGAAAGTTCTGAAACTCCACATGATGTATCAATAGCCATCTGCGCCGTTCGGAAATCCACGGCGCAAGAATCTGTGCCGCGAGCAGCCCATGGTGATTGTCGCTGATGGCCTCCGGCAGATCGTGAAACAGCGCGACCACCACAAGTTCATCGTCACGGCCAGCCTGGAGCACGCGTGTCGCTGCTTGCAAGCAATGGGTGTAGAGATTGACCGAAACGCCGAGCGGATCACCGTGCGCAAGGGACGCCATGAAGCGCAACAATCCCTCGCCCGGTCCGTAATCGCGCCGGTAGTCGCGTTCCGCACGATCGATGATCAGCCAGTCGTTCGGCGAAGCGTCGGACAAGGCGCGAAATTTTGCGCTTTCTCGGCTGACTTTAGGCATGACCACGCTCCTCGGAAGTTGAACGCGGCCGATATGGGAATGAAGTATGACAGCGCGCGGCGCATTTGATCTGCGACTTCGGGACGACTAAAGTCTGGCAGTGCAACATCGTAGGGTCAAGGCGAAATGCAGTGACTGACATTTTCGGGCGCTTCGGTGCAACACGCATCATAAATGCCGCCGGAACGGTTACGCGGTTCGGCGCATCTGCAATGGATGCTGATGTCATCGCCGCCATGGCTGCAGCCGCACGATGCAGCGTAGATATTGCAGAGCTGCAAGGCCGCGCCTCCGAAGTCATATCAGCATGTACTGGAGCGGAGGCTGGCATCGTCACGTCCGGCGCCACGGCCGGATTGCTCGTCGGCGCGGCGGCATGCATGGCGGGGTTCGATCCGGTCAAGATGGGCCAACTTCCAGATACCCTCGGAATGCGCAATGAGTTCATCGTGTCGCGCAGTCATCGCAACTCCTACGATCATGGCGTGCGTGCCGCTGGAGCGCGTCTGATCGAAGTTGGGCTGCCGGACCGATTGACCGGCTGCGGCGTACGCGACACGGAGGCCTGGGAATTTGGCAGTGCGATTGGAGAGCGAACCGCCGGGATTCTCTACCTCGCGCGCAAAGATTCCCGTCCGGAACTCGGAGCCGTTGTTCGCGTCGCTCATGCAGCCAACATACCGGTGTTGGTCGATGCAGCGGCTGAACTGCCGCCGTTGAGCAATCTGCGGCGATTCGTCGAGGAGGGTGCGGACTTGATAGCGTTCAGCGGCGGCAAGGGCATCGGCGGCCCGTCGGCGTCCGGAATCCTCTGCGGGCGCCGACGCCTCGTTGCATCGGCTCTCTTGCAACAGCTCGATCTCGACTACGTGTCCGAGGATTGGCAGCCACCCGCGCAACTCATCGACAAACACGAACTGTGCGGAGTACCGCGCCATGGTATCGGGCGCTCCTGCAAGGTCGGGAAGGAGCAGATCGTTGGGCTGCTGACGGCCCTCACCCGCTTCGCCCGAGAGGACGACGTGACTCGCAACACGCGCTTCAAGATCATCGTCGATTCCCTGGTCGATGCACTGCGCGAGGTGGCGGGACTGCGGGTTCAAACCTTTGCAGACGCGGGGCACGGTGGCCTGCCGTTGGTCGAGATCGTCATTGGCCCCGGTAAGAACACACCCGATGCCTCTCGGGTAGCCGCGCGGCTGCGCGCAGCGACGCCCGCCGTACACGTCGATTCCACCCACGCCGACAACGGCATTTTGATATTGATCCCAACCTGCTTGGCGATCGAGGATGTCCCCGCCATCGGCACGGCCTTCACCGCAGCCTTGGCGAACGGTGGGTAGCAGCGGCGGCCCGACACAGCGGCTCGGCGGCGAAGCCCCGCACATTCCCAGGGCTACCGTTATCTCAACAGCGCCTACGCGCGATTCATTGCATGCAACTAGCCCATGATAGATGATCAAATATGTACTATATGATCAAATATAATTGTATTGATCTTTACAACTATAATTGGTATATAATTAGTAGCTTAGACAAAGGAAAATGAGGCAGCACCCTTAAGCACGCTGCCGAGAGCCAGATCCATGAAAAGCGATCAACTGCCGCGTCGGATCCACAATGTGCGGGACCGTGGTTTCAGCGCCGCCGTCGTCGTCCCCCTAGGCCCGAAGAACTTGATTTTCGTTTCCGGAGAGGTGGGACGAGATGCGTCCGGCGCCATCGTTACGGGAGGATTCGAAGCCGAAGCGCATCAGTGTTTCGACAATCTCAAGCATGCATTGGAGCGCGCAGGCGCGACGTTCAAGGACGTCGTGCGTATTACGGCCTATTTGACCGACCTCGGCGACTATCCTGTGTACGCTAAAGTTCGCAACGAGGTTTTTGGCACCGACTGGCCGGCCAGCGCCAGTGTGGGGGTGTCGGCTCTATTGCTGGGTGCGAAGCTCGAGGTGGAGGCGGTCGCAGCGATCACCACCCGCACTGAGGAGCAACTCTGAAACAAGCCATCCTCAGTGCGAGCGACAGGATTCGCAGCATGACCTCGCGCAGCTTCATCGAGGAGCACTATAGGCGTGAAACTCCTGCCTCCGCGGCCCTGATGGCCACCGCGGCTGCGGTAATGCCCGGGGGCAACACTCGTACCACCAGTTTTCACCCACCGTATCCCGTCATCATCGAGCGTGGCGAGGGTCCTTGGGTGTGGGACATCGACAAGCGTCGCTACGTCGACTTGTTTTGCAACGGGCTGAGCCTGATTCACGGCAACAATTATGGCCCGTCGCGCGAGGCGATCCAGACGACCCTACAAAGGGGCACTGCATGGCCGGGTGCTTCAGCTGAGCAAATCGCTTACGCGGAACTGCTGGTGGACCGCATCAAGTCAATGGAGCTGGTGCGTTTCACCAATTCCGGGTCCGAGGCCGGC
>JAXDQN010000423.1:0-3954 GCA_034667865.1 Gammaproteobacteria bacterium | reverse complement strand
CCTCGCAGGCGAGCACACCCGCTTTTATTTCCGGATCTTGGGCCAGCTTGGCGACGCCGTCGATCAAGGCGACGCGCACGCCGACGCTGATGGCGTTCACCGGCGGATTGTTGATCCAAATGATGCCGATGTCGCCGCGCTTCTCGAAACTGCCTTGCATGAAGTTCTCCGCTAAAAAATCAGATCCGTCCGACGCGCCGCCCGCCGTCGACCACGTGCACTTCGCCGGTGGTCTTGGCGGCGAGGGCGCCCAAATAGTAAATCGTCTCGGCCACCTCTTGTGGAGTGACCAGGGCGCCGAGTGCCGATGACGCTTGATAGGTGTGCAGCATCGCTGCGAAGCGCTCCGCAGCAAGTCCCTGTTTCAGCCAGGGAGAATCAACCATTCCCGGCGCCACGGCATTGACCCGGATCTGCGGCCCCAGCACGCGTGCCAACGTCAGTGTCAGAGCGTTCAAGGCTCCTTTGGACGCGATGTACGCGATGCTCGATCCGCCGCCGAGCAACGCGGCAATGGAGGACACATTGACCACTCCCGCGCCGGCCTGGGCCTTGAGCAGCGGCACGAAAGCGCGGGTCATCTGATAGGCGCCGATGACATTGACCGAGTAGATGCGCTGAAAGTCGGCGGCATCGAGACCGTGTAAATCCTTCAAGTCGACGAATTTGGTCGCGCCGGCATTATTGACCAGCACATCGCAGCGCCCGAAGTGTTGTTTCACCGCGTCCGCGACCTGGACGCATTGGGTGTCATCGGAAACATCGGCGCGCTGCAGCAGCACCTCGGGGCCATGGCTCTTGCACTCAGCCGCCACCGCTTCGGCGCGCTGCGAATCGCGCGAGTAGTTAACGCAAATATTCCAGCCTCGCTGGGCGAATAGAACCACGCTCGCCGCACCGATACCCGAGGACGAGCCGGTGACCATGCACACCTTTTTACTCACATTCATTCCTTGGATGGGGGCGCGATTCTGGCATTCTTTCAAGGCGCGGTACAGAAAGCCGGTGCTCGCCGCGCAGCCTTAGGCGGGCGGCGCGACGATGATCCGGGGATCCACTGAGTCCGCGAACAGCAGCGCGATCTCACCGGGTCTGCGTTCCAGGACCAAGCGTTGATTGATGGAGCGCTTGTCGGTGATCTCGCCGGCTTCGGGCGAGGGCGGATCTTTCAGTATCAATAGCCTTGCGATGGTATCGGCGCCGCCTTGGCGCGCGCGGTTGAAGGCGCCCAGTTTGTCGGACAGCGCCGCCCGTGTGGCCGCATCGTCTGCCGCGGTCAACCAGATCATCGCGCCCAGCCACGGATGATTCGGGGCGCAGATCACTGCATCCATGGCGTATGGCTGCAAGGCTTCCACCAAGTCGCGGCGTACGATGCTGGCCTGCACCCAAGTGCCTGACAGCAATTTGAAATCCTCCGCGGTGCGTCCGGCGAACTCCAATCCTTCGATCGGGCGCGCGGCATCCACCCATCGAACGGCGTCGCCGGTGTTGAAAAAACCTTCCTCATCGAAGGCGGCGGCATTCAGCGCTTCCGCCTTGTAGTAGCCGCGCATGATCTGCGGGCCTTTGATGCGCAGCTCCATGCGGTCGCCGGCGGGAACCAACTTCAGCGTGACGCCGGGTTGCGGCAATCCCAGCAGTCCGGTGCGATCGGTATTCCAATATACAGCGACGCCGGTGGCCGTGGTTTCCGTCATCCCCCAGCCGGTACCGAACGGTATTCGCTCTCCGACCTCCTGCACCGCCAAGCGCTGCATGCGCTCCCAGGTGGGCTGCGGCAGCAGCGCGCCGCCATAAGACAGCTGGCGCAAATTCTTGAAAAACTTGTGGCGCAAATCGGCATCGCGTTCCAGCGCCGAGGCGAGAACCGCAAAAGCGGCGGGCACGCAGCCGAAGCCCGTGGGCGAGACTTCCCGCAGATTCTCGACCGTGGCATCGAACAGTCCCGGCAGCGGTCGACCCGAATCGATGTACAGCGTGCCGGCCATGGCAATGACGCCGTTGAACACCGCGTTGCCGCCGAAGGTGTGGTGCCAGGGCAGCCAGTCCACCAATGTATAGTTGCGTTCCGGCTTGAAGGGCTCGCCCACCTGGCGCAACATCTGCACCGAGCCTGCGATGTTGCCATGGGTGTTGATCACACCCTTGGGCCGCCCGGTGGATCCCGACGTCAATAAAATCTTGGCGATGGTGTCGTCGTTGATCAAACCGCGCCGCGCGCTTACTGCGTCGGCATCGACTTCGCGCAGCAGCCCGGCGAAGTCTGCGCCGGACAGGATGCGCCGGCCCTGCGCCTTGGCAAACTCCAGCGCTGCGCCGTAGCGGTGCGCATCATGGGCGAACACCAGCGAGGGTTGCGTCAATTCCAGTGCGAACCTCAGCCGCTCCAGGTCGCGGCCGAATGAATAGGTCGGCGACACCGGCACCTGCGCCACGCCGGCGCGCATCGCGCCCAACATCAGCAGCGCGTGTTCGATGCTGTTTTCCGAGAGAATCATGATGGGCGGACTGTCGGGGCCGAAGCCGTTGCGAATCAGCCAGGTCGCGACCGCGGCTGTATCTCGCCACGCGGCCGCATATGTCAAGCGCCGCCACTGACGCCCTGCATCGCGCTCGGCCAGGAAGGTGCTGTCGGGGCGCAGCCCAGCAGCGCGCGCCAGGTAGTCGATCAAGGAGGGAAGTCCTGCTTCGTACTTAAGTCCGCAGCTCAAGTACACGATGCCGCCGGCCTCGCGGCGCACCTCGACGCGCGGTTCTGGGCGCTCCAATTTACGCATCGGATATTCGTGCAGCGGACGATCCAGCATGTTTCCCCCGAGTCTGAACTTGTCGATATTTATTTCGAGCCCGGCCGCAGCATGAAGTTTCAGCTGGTGCTTGTCACCATCTGCCGAGAGCGCCATGATAGGGGCGGCGTGGACAAGAAGGTCGATTCAAGCAACGCATACGACACGGACCCGTGCGCGCCACCGACCTGGGGGACTACCAATTGCGGGAGAACGGAATGAAGTGGACTAGAAGCCAGAAGAACGTGGTCGTTGCGGCCTATCTCGGCTGGGCATTGGACGCCTTTGACTTCTTTTTGATGGTGTTCATGTTCAAGGACATCGCCACGACCTTTGGCGTTCCCGTCAAGCAAGTGGTGACCGCCGTGACCTTGACCCTGGCAGCGCGCCCGGTCGGCGCCTTTATTTTCGGGCGGCTCGCCGATCGCTACGGCCGCAAGCCGACCCTGATGTGGAACATCCTGGCCTTCTCCGCGTTGGAAGTCGCTTCGGGCTTCGCACCGACGCTCACCTCATTCTTGATCCTGCGCTTCTTCTTCGGCATCGCCATGGGCGGCGAGTGGGGCATCGGTTCAGCGCTGACTTTCGAATCGATTCCTGCCAACTCGCGCGGTCCGGTGTCGGGATTGCTGCAGGCGGGATATCCCAGCGGTTACTTCATTGCCTCCATTGCAATGTACTTTTTGTATGACCAATTGGGCTGGCGCTACATGTTCGTGCTCGGCGCCGTGCCGGCGATTCTAGTGTTCTTCATTCGCATGGGAGTCGATGAATCACCCGCTTACCTCGAACAAAAAGTCAGCAAGGACCGCCCGAATCTGATTGTCGTCATCGGCCGCAATTGGAAGCTCGCGATCTATGCGATATGCATGATGACGGCATTCAATTTCTTCAGCCATGGGTCGCAGGACGCCTATCCCAATCTGTACTTGAAGATTCAGCATGGGTTCGACACCAAGACCCTGTCGCTCATGACCGGCATCGCGAATGTCGGCGCCATCTTCGGAGGCATCGGTTTTGGCTGGCTTTCGGAGCGTATCGGAAGGCGGCGCGCCATCATGATCGCTGCACTGCTTGCGTTGCCAGTGATACCGTTTTGGGCCTTTGGCAGCGCACCCGTCATATTGGGCATCGGCGCTTTCTTCATACAAGTCTCGGTGCAAGG
>JAXDQN010000422.1:0-4415 GCA_034667865.1 Gammaproteobacteria bacterium | reverse complement strand
TTCCCGCGCTGCCAAATCCGAAGGAAATGATTTCAACGTTATAATGTGTGCGATCCTCTTCGTAGACTGCACGAAAATCTCCGTAGAATATCGCCCCCCCTAGCTGGACTGCCAACACCTCATGAGGGGCATCATCCGCCCCTCTTTTGGCTCCACAGAAACGGGCTTTGCCGTTTTCAAAACTAACCCAATCCAACATTCCCATTCGCTACCGCTCCTTATTCTGGTGACCGCTCGGAACGTGCACATTGTCAGGGTCTGCGGACATTCTCAATTCACGTGGGGGATACTCTATGGCACGAGAATTTTGATTCAGGTCCGTAGGGCGGGTTGTAGGCGAAGCCGTAACCCGCCACTTCAGCGAACGACGGGCCGCGATTTGTTAATTTGTATGGAGATGTACGGCCTATCTTGTCGGGAGATGGCGGGTTACGCCTTCGGCTTTAACCCGCCCTACGGCCCTAGTGCCAGTCAACTGCGGGAATGCAAGCACATCGGCGAACGTTTTCGCGAGTGTTTGGGAAGTGACGTAAAGCTGCTGTTGCATTGTTAAAAGAGCGTCTTCTTCGGCTGACAGCATTCCACGTATGTCCGCGCCTTGCGGGTTTAGGTGTTGTGCGGCGTTCTTCCTATGGAGATAATTCTTAGCGAGGAATGTCCTTATGTCTTTTCGAAGCTGATTCAGAAACAAATGTATATGCTCCGGGAAGAAGAAACGTGCCTCTTCGAAGCGAAGAAACAAGGCATTTAGCTCATGCGGCATCGTATCTTGATCGCGTTTGTCGAGGGCGATCACTATGGCTTCCCGTGCCGCCGTGTAAATTTCGTACCCTTTATCAAAAACATTGCGACGAAGCTGATCGAAGGCAATGTCCGTCTGCTTTTGCGCGATCCGCGATTGCCGCCATTGAAAAACAGCCGTAACGCCCACCGCGACTACCGCCGCAACTATGGTGGCGACCGGGCCGGCAAAGTCTTTGAAGTATGAGTAGAGCGTAGGATCGCAATATCGCATCGGCCCTCACTTGACAAAAAGCTCGCGATGGTTCGGCGCACGACCGCGCATCATCCTTGCAATAAGAATGACGACAATCAGGACGATCAGTAGCTCGAACATCTGGTGGCCCCATGCGATTGTGACGTTCCCCGCTGACAATCGTAGCGGAGCCGATCGGACGCGCAAGAGAAAAACGAAAGTCGCCGCCGGAGTTTAGACACGGCGACGGCTTAGGGTGATACGCTACCCTGGGCACAGTCGCCCGCGCCGCGTAAGGAAACCATCAACGCGCCGGACGAGTCCCCCGAGATTGATCGCCCTAGGCTTTTCTTTACCGCGCCGCGTCGCCCCATGGGCTCCATGCTCGGGTGTTTCGGTGACAGTGCATTTTACTGTTCGCAGCTTGCGTGATGGTGCTTGTTAAAGGCGCGCTACCCGAGCGGCTTCCCCAGCCCGGCCCTCGCTCCTATCGTTCCGAGAGTGGCACCAGCCCGGCCTTCGAGATCACCGGCGCCGCCTCGGGCGACGCGAGGAAACGGATCAGCGCCCTCGCCGCCTCGGGCTGCCGAACCGTACTGGTGAGCGCACCCGCGAAAAAAATCATTGGCTGGACCACGGCCGGAATCGTGCCGACGAAGGCAATTCCAGGGACATGTGTCAGCTCGCTGACCTGTTGGAAGCCGATCTCCGCCTGGCCACGCGCGACAACCTTGGCCACCGGCTCGCCGGACGGAGGTCCTCGCACTTTTTGGCTCTTGCCCGCGATCTGGTCTGCAATGCCAAGCCTGGGGAACAACGTCGTCGATAGATAAGTGCCGCTGCCGCTGTCTGAGTACGCAATAGACTTTGCCGCCAGCAGCATGCTCCGGAGTGCCTCAACGCTGCTGATATCAGGCTTTACAGCCCCGGCGCGCACGACCAAGCCGATCAGCGAGCGCGCGAGATCGACCTTGCTGTCGGCGCGCACCAATCCTCGCTTGCCCAGCTCGTCGGCGGCACCTCCATCCAGGATTACGACGTCGGCGGCCTCGCCTCGAACGAGTCGGGTGGGAATTGCCTCCGGAGAGTCACCCATCGATGGACCGCGCGTCGTGACCAGATGATGACCACTCGCGCGCTCGAAAGCCGGACCCAGCTCAGAATAGACTCCGTAAAACCCGGACGAGATCATCACCTGCACGTCGGCGGCAGATGCTACCGTCACCATCAGAATTTCGGTGACAGTGCATTTTACTGTTCGCAGTTTGCGTGATGACGCTTGTTAAAGGCGCGCTACCCGAGCGGCTTCGGAAAGTTAAATGCACTGTCACCGGAATCGCCCTTTCACCGCAATCGCCAAGATGCAGATCACGAAGTTAGCTGAACGCGGCTCTACCGCCGCTGTGACTGTTCCCAACCCGGCCTTGGATAAAGGGGTCCCTTAGCCACACGTGCTTCGGCTTTTACATAGCGGGTTAACCGTAGGTTGATACATGTAACGTAGGTTGACCGATGCGGGTTTGCTCACGCTGAATTACCTAGATTGTGGACCGAAGTCGGACGAGCAGATGATCGAGCAAAATCGCGGCGAAGACGGCGACTGGACTGCAAGCATACATTTGCTGCTCGCACTCGTACCTGCCGCAATGCTGCTAGTTCTACTGCTGCGCAAGGTGTGGGACGTTGACATTTTCTGGCAGCTCAAGCTTGGCGAACTCATCCTCGACAACGGCGGGGCGCTACCGAGTGAGCCTTTCGCTGCGCTCCACATCGGCGAGCCACTTCCGGCCGTGGCCTGGGCCGGGCAGGCGGCCATGGCCTTGGCGCGGCGGATCGGTGGCTGGGATTCCCTGCGCGTGTTCGATGCCGCGTGCTGGCTCGGCGGCTTCGGGGCGGTTGCCACCGCCTGCCGCCTTCGCGGTGCGTCGCTCCTCGCGGTCGCCATTGCGCTGAGTCTCGCGTTCCTTGTCGCGTTGCCGATCGCTAGCATTCGACCGCAGAGCTTCGGCTGCCTGTGTTTCGGACTGCTGCTGGCGCTGCAACGGCTTGAGCTGAAACCGGTGCTTACGATCGCCCTTGGCACGCCGCTCCTGGTCGCATGGCAGAACTTGCATCCTTCGGTGAGCGTGGGCGTGGCGGCAATGGGCTTCGCCACGCTGTCCGGCGCGGCGGGATGGCTGCGCGGACGAAGCGCGCTGCCGGTAGTGCCAATGATGCTCGGGTTGATCGGCGTGGCGGCGATCTTCGCTACCCCTGACGGTACTTCGATCATCGCGACTTCCGCCGCGAACGCTGAGATGAGCATGGCTGTCGGCGCGACCGAGTGGCTGCCCTTGTGGATTCCCGGCAACCGTTCCATCGCCGTACCGATTGTAGTCGTCGCGCTGCTGACAGGCAGGCTGGTGGCGCGCCAGCGGCGCTTCGACTTGGTCGAGATTGCGATCGCGCTCGGGCTCGGGTTGATGACCCTGGCGGCCTACCGCTTTGTGTTGTTCTGGGCCGTCGCGATGGTGCCGGTCATCGCCCGTGCGGTGGCGCCGCCTGTCGCGCGCCCGGAACGATCGGAGGCCGTGACGGTCCTTGGGTCGCTCCTGCTGGTCGCCGTCGCAACGCCGTTGATGGCACCGACGCGCTTCGCCGAGACCCTGCCGCTCGCAGCAGTGCAACTACTACGAGATCATCACATACGCGGGACCGTCTATGGCGACTTGCTGTTCGGCGGAGTCATCATCGACACTGGCTACCCAGACTGGCGCGTCGCTTACGACGGGCGTTACTATCGCTATTCGAGCGAGGAGTGGCGCTACGATAGCGACATAGATAGCGGCATCGTCCCGCTGGCAGACGTGGTGCGCAGGTGGAGCCCCGCCGCCTTCGTGCTTGATGAGCGCCGCAATGCCCCGATTACGGGAGAACTCGCGCACAGCAAAATGTGGCAGCGCATATATGCGCAAGACGGGATCGTCGTGTATGTGCCGCGTATCGCCTCGATTCAAACGTCCGCCAGCTTCATCTCGCCTGAGTAGACGCTGGTCCGATGACGACCAAGGACGACGCAGATGAACGCCAGAGTGCGGGAACATCCTCGGTCAATCTTCCGTGGGCGGGTCGTCCGCGATGTCCGAAGTGGGTCAAAGCCGACTTTCGGGGACGTCCGGTCTTGGGTACGAAGCGGACGTGGATTGGACGCAAAGGTCGATCGCCCGCTGTCGCGGGCGATGACACTGTTTGCTACTTCGCCCCGGCCTTCTGCGCGTAGGCCCATGAGGCCTTCGACAACGGCACGGTGCGCTTGGCCGACTCGATGGCCTTGGCGCTCGCCGCGGTGCCCTCGCGGATACGTCCGGCGATACCTTGGGTGATTCCGGCGAGCCGGAACAGGTTGTAGGAGAAGTACCAGTTGAGGTCGGGAACCGCGCTGCCGGTGGCGTTGCAGTAG
>JAXDQN010000421.1:0-5427 GCA_034667865.1 Gammaproteobacteria bacterium | reverse complement strand
TTGGCCATTGAGTACCGCCTTGAGCATCCACAAACTGAAGCCCTTCGCTTGCTCGAGCTTGATCTCGGGCGGCATGACGAGTTCCTGTCGATCAGTGACGACGTCGATGACGGCCGGTCCCTCATGTGCAAAGGCCGTTGAGATTGCTGCTTTCAGCTGGCCCGGGTCCTTCACGCGCACGCCATATATACCCATGGATTCGGCCATGCTTGCAAAATCCGGATTGTCGAGCCGTGTACCGGTCGGCAGAAATCCGCCCGCCTTCATCTCGATGTCGACGAACCCTAAGAGTCCGTTGTTGAAGATGACAATTTTGATCGGCAGTTTCGACTGGCGTACAGTCAATAAATCGCCCATGAGCATCCCGAAGCCGCCATCACCCGACATGGAAATGACCTGCCGGCCAGGCATCGCGAACTGCGCGCCGATGGCTTGCGGCATCGCATTGGCCATGGATCCGTGCAGGAACGAGCCCAGCAGCCGGCGTTTGCCGTTCATCTTCAGATATCGCGCCGCCCACACCGTGGGCTCACCCACATCGCAGGTGAAAATTGCATCCTCAGTGGCGAGATCGCTCACCACTTTCGCGAGCAGCTGCGGGTGAATGGGGGTGTGTTTGGAATGATCCTTGGCAAGATCGTCGAGGCCCTTGCGCGCTTTGGCGTAGTGGCTGAGTGCCGTACTCAGGTGCGAGTCGTCGATTTTCGCTGACACTCGTTCTGTCAGTCGCGACAGGACTTCGCGCACGTCGCCAATCACGCCAAGATCCAGCCGGCACCGCCGACCGAGATTCTCGCCGCGAATGTCGATCTGCGCTATTCGAGCCTTCGTCGGGTAAAATTGCCGATACGGGAAATCCGTGCCGAGCATGAGCAGGGTATCGCAGGCCTCCATGGCGTGGTATCCGGAGGAAAACCCGATGAGCCCCGTCATCCCCACATCGTAGGGGTTATCCCATTCGACGTGCTCCTTGCCGCGCAGCGCATGCACGATGGGCGCCTTGAGTTTGGCCGCGAGAGCTACCACAGCATCGTGCGCACCTGCACAACCGGCACCGCAGAGCAGCGTCGTTCTTTCACCGTTGTCCAGAAGCTCGACCAAGTCTTCAATATCCGCCTCAGCCGCACACACGCGCGGCAATCGCGATACCGGCTTGCGAGCGGGGGCCACTGGGCCCGCTTCTTTCAGGGCAACATCACCGGAAATGACAATCACTGCCACGCCCTGCTTCGCGATGGCCTCGCGAATCGCCGTTTCGACGATTCGCGGTACCTGAACCGGATCAGAGATCAGCTCGACGAAGTGGCTGCATTCCTTGAAGAGCGATTGCGGATGGGTTTCCTGGAAATAACTGGAGCCAATCTCGGTGCTGGGAATATGCGCCGCGATGGCCACCACGGGCACGCGGCTGCGGTGGCAATCAAAGAGCCCATTAATGAGGTGTAGATTGCCGGGGCCACAGCTTCCGGCGCATACCGCGAGTTCTCCCGTCAGCTGCGCCTGCGCGCCGGCGGCGAATGCCGCGACTTCTTCGTGTCTGACGGGAATCCACTCGATCTTGCCGCGCACGCGCAGCGACTCGGTGATGCCATTGAGCGAATCGCCCACCAATCCATAGATACGCCGCACGTTGGCGGCTTCGAGCGACTCAACAATCCGATCCGCAACATTGGCCATCTCAAATCTCCTGTTGTGGAAAAAACGATACTGCGACGAGATTTGGTAGACTTCCATCCCCCCATCGGGTGAGCGGACGCTGCCAGCTAGTCAGGGGCTTGGGAGGTCGGGCATGATCTGCCCCATTTCCATCGCGTGGCTGGATGGAACTTCCTGGATACCTAAGACGATCTCCTCACCGGCTTGCGTCGTGATGGTATACAAGGGCATCGACACGCCTCCTAACGCCGCGGCCCAAGATCTTAGGCCGCGTTGTTCTTCAAAATACGCAGATCGGTGACGGAGTACGACATGCCGAGCCGATAACCTCGCCCGACTCGCAACGGCGCGAGCGCATGCATGTCTTCTCCGCGCACCTCTGGAATCGTCAGCTCCGCCGGGCCCGCCCACACATCGACGATGGCCAGATTGTCGGTAAGCGACATCGTAATTTCATCGATCGGCGGCCTTTTCTGGCCCGCCGCGGCGAGCTGCGGGAAATACCGGCGCATCACCGTCGGCCGGTTGAACACCTTCGTAGGATCGGTAACCTTCTCCTCGATCTGCAGACGCGCCGTCGCCAATCGCTCGCCGTGCGACGCAACGCTGGCGCCGAACCGGCTGCCCTTCGCGAGAGGGGCGGCGGCCGCCGCTGGGCGCAGAGAAGCTCCGTGTTTGGTAGATGCTGCCATATTTCTTCGGAAAGCCCTGCGCCCATCCTCGAGCAATCGCTGCGTCATTGTCGACAAAAATGTAGGGACAGTAATTGATGGGTGTGCGCTCGAAGAGCGCCTCGACCAGCACGAAAGCTTCGCGGTATTGGTAGCGCGCAGGATCGGTCCAAAATTCGACAGCGAGGCAATCGCTGGAGTAATGCCACGGAGGCAGTGAAGCCAATGGAGAATTTCCCTGCGGCGTCAGAGGAACAGCAAATCCCTGAAGCATGGCGGACCCCCTCTTTTGAAATAACTTGCGGGGATTGTGCGTGTCTCGTTCGGCGATCTTTATCCCTTAATTGGGGGAGCCTGGCTTCGCTGAGCCTCCCCAATCGGGGTGGTTTTCCGTTCGGTCGAGTGCGAATACCGTTGCTCGATCCATGAGCCACTCCATACTGGCGAATTTTTCGCGATTTCTAATCCTCTTGGCCTGCGTCACCGCGCCCGCGGCGGCTATCGCACAACCCCCCTCTCCGCTGCAGTAAGTCTCTCTGCTAGGCAGCTTGCTTCCCCTTTTTGGGGGAGATAAGCACAAGGGCCGGTGCGATACGATGTGTTGCCCGCGTCGCGCAAGCGCCCCAATTAGGCGACACCAGTGACCTTTTCTCTGCTACCGGTCTTGATTCTCGGTTTCGTCTTTGTCAGCTACATAGCGCTGCGACCCTTCTCCGAGCGGGTCCGGCACCTGTTTGACGTTGTGTGCTTCGTCGGCGCGAGTTTTTTGCTCCTACGGCATCACACCTCTCCCTTGCCGGGCAACGCTGAGGCCGCCGATGCCACCTCCCTATGGCTGCATGCAGTCGCCGGCATCTGGTGGCTACTCGGCGCACGCGTACTCGTTGCGATCATGGCATTCACGCTCAATCACAACCGCCAATGGCGCGAGGCACGGTTGTTTCCCGATCTCACCGCCGCGGCGATATATATCGCAGCCATATTGGTCGTGTTGATTTCCGTGCTGGCGCTGCCCATTGGCGGCCTGCTCGCGACATCTGGCGTCCTGGCGATCGTGTTGGGTCTTGCGCTGCAAAACACCCTGGCAGACGTATTTGCAGGAATCGCATTCGGTATTGAGTCACCCTTCAATGTGGGCGATCGCATTTCGGTCACCGACAAAATCGAGGGCACGGTGGTGCAGATGAATTGGCGCTCGATCCGCATTCTGACCGATGGCGATGATGTCGCGATCGTTCCCAATAGTGTGGTTGCGAAGGCCGACATCGTGAACCGTAGTTCTCCGACCCGTGTTCGTTCCGCTTTCATAGAGCTCTCTTGTCCCGCTGGATCCAATCCCGAACAAATCATCGATACCCTTCAACAAGCCACATTGCTTTGCCCCACTATTCTTCCTGCGCCGCCGGCTCGCGCCGTATTGATACGCCTAGGGTCGACAAGAAACCACTACCAGGTGAGTTTTTCTGTAGCCGATACGCAACATCTGTCAACGACCAAAGATCTTCTGTTCCGCCATGCAAGGCGGCAGCTCTATTATTCAGGTCTGTATTTTCCGGGTGTCGCGCAAGATATTCGATCGCCCGATGGAGGTACGCGCCGGCCGCTCCACGCCCTGTTGCCGATTCTCGAAGACATGATCCTGTTCGAAGCCTTGGATGCGGAACAACTCTCCGAATTAGCCACCCACTTTACGTCGCGATCGCTCGAACCCGCAGAGGTGGTGTTCGCGCAAGGTGGAACGGAAGCGATGCTCTTTGTCGTGGTCTCTGGAATCCTTCAGATCAGCCAACACACTGAGCTTTCTGGGCAGCAGACTGCCGGCTTTATTGGAGCCGGCGATTACCTCGGCGAGGTCAGTCTACTCACTGGCGCGCCTTACGCGGCCACGGCAACCGCTCGCACCCATTGCAAGCTCTATGGACTCGACTGCAAAGTCATAAAGCCCCTGCTGGAAACCAATTCCGAGCTGTATGCCGAATTTGATCGGTCTGCGCGCCGCGGCCTTGCAATCCTCAATCGAGGCGTGGCGGTTCGCGCAACCGATGACAGCGCCCGCCAATCGCTACTGCATCGCATTCGAGCTTTCTTTTGACGAGTCACACTTAGTCGCTCTTCCCCCAAAAGGGGGACTGCTGTCGATGGTCAAACCGATGACACTGCTCTCATGAATATCGCGATAAGTTCTCCGGAGCGAGGCGGCGCGTTCTGCCGCTTGCCGGCTGCGGCCAGGTTGTCCACGGCGTCGATGCTCGGTCTACTCGGCGGCTGCGACGGCGCGCCCTCGCGCAATATTCTAGGCTCGTATTTTCCGTCTTGGATGGTTTGCGCGCTTGTGGGTATGGCATTGGCACTCGCAGCCCGGGCAATTTTCAAGGCCTCAGGACTGCTCGAAGAACTGCCCGTCCCCTTGGTCGTCATGCTGGCGATTGGTTGTGCGGGCACCTTCGCCATGTGGCTGATATGGCTGTCTTGAAAAATACCCATGAGTGAAGCGAAGTCGCTGCGCGGAAAATTGATTGCCACGGTGGCAATCGGACTGGCCATCGTTCTGGGCGTTCTCGTGGTCTTCGCGATCGATCGGCGGCCTCGCACGCACGATGCGCGCATCTTTGCCTACAGTGCAGCGATGGCCTCCGAGATCAGTGGACGTATCGTCCAGATCCTCGTCACCAACGATCAAGAGGTTGCCAAGGGTGCGCCCCTGCTCGTCATTGACCCGGTGCCCTATGAGTTGCAGCTGCGCCAAGCGCGCGCGCAGGTGGCCGCACTTAAAGCACAGATAGCTCTGACGGGGCGTCAAGTCACCTCGCAGGGTTCCGGTGTCCAGGCGGCCGAAAGCCAAGTACAGAGGGCACGCGATCAACTGAGGTACGCCCAGGACACGCGCAAGCGCCTTGAGCCGTTGGTGAAACCCGGCTTCGTCACACAACAGCAGTTGGATGAAGCCATGACTAACGAAACTAGCGCCGAAGCATCCCTTCAAGCGCTCACTCGAAGCGCCACTCAAGCGCGCCAAGCGGTGGGCGACACCGTGAGCCTCGAAGCTCAATTGGAAGGCGCGCAAGCGGCGGAGGCCAATGCCGCGCGCAACTACGATTTG
>JAXDQN010000420.1:0-7156 GCA_034667865.1 Gammaproteobacteria bacterium | reverse complement strand
CATGCGTCCTTGATGACGCGCAGCAATAATCCCCGCAGTCAACCATCCCGCCGTGCCGCCCCCGACGATGACCACGGACTGAATTCGTTGGCTCATGCGCAATTATCCCACAGCCGAGCAGTTTTGCTTGATGAAGTCCTCATGCGTGGGCATGGCCTGTGCACATTGCCGGATGACATTGCGGATATTGTTCAAGTTGTCCGCGACCTGACGCGGAGCGAGGGTGCTCACCAGCGGATCGTCGCCTTGCGGCATGATGTTCTGGCCGACGAAAACATACAGCCAACTTTGCAGCGGAAACAGTTCATTGTCTTCGCGCAGCAGCCGGCCAAAGCTTTGG
Source organism: Gammaproteobacteria bacterium (assembly GCA_034667865.1). GTDB lineage: Bacteria > Pseudomonadota > Gammaproteobacteria > Steroidobacterales > Steroidobacteraceae > Bog-1198. The sequence continues at coordinate 6,816 of JAXDQN010000420.1, read as the reverse complement.
AACAATTCGATCTTCTCCTTGAGGCTGTCCGGCTTGGCGACGTTGCGGCAATAACGCCAGATTTCACTGTCATCCCGCTCCGTGCAACTGTAATGCAAAACCAGGAAATCTCGCACGCGCTCGTATTCCGCCGCGACAGTCTTGTTATAGCGGTCAATGTCCGCCGTGTTGAAGTTGCGATCCGGAAAATAAGACAACAGCAGCGCAATGCCGCGTTGGATGAAGTGAATGCTGGTGGATTCCAGCGGCTCCAAAAAACCTGCCGACAGCCCGATGGCGACGCAATTCTTGTTCCAGAAGCGCTTGCGCCGACCGGTGGCGAATTGCAATTTCAGCGGCTCGGCCATCGCCCGTCCTTCGATGCTCGCCAATAGCTCGTCTTGCGCGTGCGTGTCGCTTAGAAAATTGCTGCCGTATACGTAGCCATTGCCAATGCGGTGCTGCAACGGAATGCGCCACTGCCAGCCCGCCGCCTTCGCGGTGACACGTGTGTACGAGGATAGCGCGCCGGTCCGCTCGCACGGCACCGCTGCGGCGCGATCGCAGGGCAGCCAGTGATTCCAATGCTCGTAGCCCGTCTCAAGTGCGCCTTCGATGAGCAGTCCGCGAAAGCCGGAGCAATCGATGAATAGATCCGCCTCGACCTCCTCGCCGCTCTCCAGGGTCAGCGCGCGGATGAAGCCGCTGGCCGAATGCAGCGCTACCGACTTCACTTTGCCTTCTGTGCGCGTGACGCCGCCGCCCTCGGCTATGGTGCGCAGATACCGCGCAAACAAGCCCGCATCGAAGTGCAGCGCGTAGGTGATTCGTTCCAGGGGAGAATTGGCTGCTTGCACCGGCCGCATGAATTTCCCGGCGTAGGCCGCCGTTGCCTCCAGCGAATGCTCTTCGAGCCTGCCGGCCTGACCGGCACGAAAGGCTTTCAGCCAGCAGGCTGAGAATGGCACAGGCCCCATGTCAAATCCCGTTTGTCCAAACGGATGCATGTAGGTATGACCGATGCGCGTCCAGTCCTTGAACTCAATGCCCAATTTGAAAGTGGATTTTGTCTTGCGGATGAGATCGTTCTCATCGATCCCAGCCGCGCGGATGAAATGCATGATCGGCGGGATCGTCGCCTCGCCCACGCCGATGATGCCGATCTGCTCGGACTCGATCAGGCGTATGCGTACGTCAACCGCCCGAAAGAATTTCACGAGGCTGGTTGCCGTCATCCAGCCGGCCGCGCCGCCGCCGACGATGGCGATACTGCGAATGGGAAGCGCCGTCATGCGTCCGCCGTAAGAAAGGGCCGCCAGGAATTGGCGGCCCCATTGTCCGCTCTTCCGCTACAGCTTGGCGTGTATTCCCACTGTGAAGGTGCGGCCGGTGTCGACCACATCGAGGGTTTGCTCCGAGAAGCGGCCACGCGTGCTGAAAACATTATCAGTCAGGTTTAAAGCCTCGAAGTAGACATTGAGGTGGCGGTTGACATCGTAACTGGCGCTAAGGTCCACGCGAGTAGCAGCATCGACGAACACCGGCTCAGCACCAAATCCGGAGTTCGGCTGATGTTGACCAAAATTATTGAGGAATTGCGCTTGATGGTTCACGGCGACGCGGACCATGAACCCATACTTCTCGAAGAACGGCACGAAGTTGTAGGAGTTGGCGAGACCAGTGACCGCAAAGTTGCCGGTACTCAAATCATTCGGGTTATAGGGCTTGTTGGTGCCCACGAACGTGGCATTGGCCGAGATGCCAAAGCCGGTATCCCAGAACATATGCTGCACGCCCAACTCGACGCCACGCACTTCGGCCGAGGGTCCATTGACCTGAGAGGTGATGGCGAACTGCGCCAGTGAACCATCAGGCAACGTCACCCCATTGATCGGGGCAGTTCGAGTGCCGCCGACAATGAAGTTGGTCACTTCTTTGACGAAAGCATCGGCCGAGATGTAGGAGTTCTGCGCGTAATACCATTCAACGCCCAAATCCAGATTGTCCGACAAGAACGGCAGCAGGGTCGGATTGCCGCCCGTGGCATTGAGTCCTCCGACGCGCTGGCCTGAGGGCACGTTGAGATCAGGCGTGATGTTGTTCAACTGCGGACGAGTCAAGGTACGCGAGGCGTCCAGACGCAACTTCACCGAGTCGGTAAGAGACAGGTTCAAATCGATGTTCGGCAACAAATAGCGGTACTCGCTCTTGGTGCTGACGTAGATGGGCGGTGTCGGGACGAAGGTATAGGCCGTATGATCGGTCGGCAGAATGGTGAGCTGGCCGCTTGGCAGCGACGAAAGACCGGCCGAATTCACATGGGTGATCTCGTAGCGGGCGCCGATATTGATCTTCAGCGGCAAGTTGGCGATGGTGGTTAGTTCCGTGAGGCTAAAGTACGGCGCCACCGTGTTCTCGCTGATGTCCTGGGTCTGCCCGACGTTCGGGTACATGATGTATTGGCCATTGCAGGGAGTCGGCCCGGCGAGATTACTGCAAGCGCCGACGTTTTGTCCCACCCCATTCAGGCCCTGCAGATAGTTGAAGATCGCGTTGCCGTTGGCGGCGATGATGGCCGGCGGCAGATTGCCGCCGTTACCGAAGCCGTGGATGAAGTTGGAGCCGGTGCCGAAGGTTCCGGAAATCAAGCCCGGAGGAATCGGCAGCACGCCGCCCTGGCCGAAAGGCGGCGGCCCATAGCCGGCATACATCTGCCAGGTGTAGGGTAGATCCGTAAATCCGCGCAGTTCTTCGGCATCGTGCGTGAACTGCACGCCGTACTTGAACTTCAAGTGCTCATCAGTCCAACTGCCTTGGAGCTTGAACTGATTGATGGTGTCTGTGTTCTGAGCGTAGTCCTCCACCAGCACGTGGGAACCGATGATGGTGGGATCAAGGAAGGCCGCCCCGTTAGAGCCCGGCCCGAAGCCGACCGGATAAGGCAGATTGTGGCCGCCGCTGACCACGATCCCAACGTTCGCGGCGGTGGCCGCGGAATTCCCGTAGCCGACATCGGCGTCCCTTTCGCTCAGTTGCCCACCCGGATTCAACTTCGACTGTGCCGTGTAGGCATCAAATAGGAAGGAGGTGTGCTCACTCACATCCCACTTCACGTTGAAACCCACGGTGTTGTTTTGCACTACCGAGCCATTGATGGCCGCCTGAAAGTCCGTGGGCGTTCCGGGGAAGCCCAGGGCCGGGTTGATGGCTTGCACGAAACTGGTCACCGTGCCGTCCGGCGCCTGGGTCACATTGCTGAGTTGGTTGTTATTGAACCAAACGCTGAAGCCTTGCTGAATGGTGGTCAGCGTTTCCTTCGAGTAATTATCATCGATCGTGATCTCCAAGCCATCTACAGGACGGGCCTGCAGAACCAAGCGCCCGCCCACGCGCTTGTCCTCGTTTTGCTCCTGGTACACGCCATAATCCTGGATGAACCAGTCCTTGATGGTCTGCGGATTGCCAGCCGAGCCGGGCACCGACGTGCAAGGTGCGGCGCCGGCCAACTGGCAGGGCGACAGACCTGAGGTGCCGTCGCCGCGGCCACCTTCCCAACCCTGAATGTCGACGTGACGACCCAGCGTTTTGGTGTCCGCATAGGCAATGTCCGCCAATATGCCGAAGCGATCATCCGCAAAGGTGTCGCTGAACAGAAGACTGCCGTTCGGCGTCGTGCCGGCGTCGCTCGACTTGCTGCCCGACACTGAGCCCGCCAGCTGCAAGCCCGGGTGATCGAAAGGCTTGGGGTACTTGATATTGATGGTCGCGCCGATCGCGCCGCTTGAGAGTGTCGAGTCGGGAGTCTTCATGACATCGATTTGACCGACAAAGTCTGCGCCCACTGCGCCGAAGTCAAAACCTCGGTTGCCGGTCGAGGTCGGTACTTGGCGACCGTCATACAGCGTTTCGTTGAACTCGGGACCAAAACCGCGCACCGTCACTTGGTTGGCGGCGCCGGTCGAACCTGAAACTCCGCCGACCTGCTTCTGGTTGCCGCGACTAACCGTCACGCCGGGGATTCTCTCCATGGCAGTGGCCAGATTCGAATCGGGGAATTTGCCGATGTCTTCGGCGGAGATCGCATCAATGATACCGTCGGAGTCGCGCTTGATGTCCAGGCTCTTTTGCAAGGAGGCGCGGATGCCGGTAACGGTGATTTCTTCCAGCCCCGCATCGGCAGCTGGCGTCGCGTCGGCGGCGTAAAGATGTCCACTCAAGGCCATCGATCCCAGCGCCACGCCGGAGAGTCCCATCTTTGTATAGCTTAAGCGGCGGATCGTGCGGCGCAGATCCATCTGCTGATTCGTGACAGCTTTGTTAGGCGCATTCCGCCGTGTCTTTCGGCTCATTTGAAAACTCCCCAAGGCTCGATTTATTTATCGGCAGTGCTATCGGTCGACAGTGCCCTTTAATGGTTGCGCTACCATATTAAACATTATTTTGCCGTTAGCAATGCCTTTGTGGTTGCGCTACCAGTTTTTCCTACATATATCAGAGCGCGCTGACTACCCGACCATGTCCTCCAATTCACGGCCGCGTGTTTCGTGCACCATCTTCAGCACGAATATCACCGACATGAACGCGCAGGCGCTGTAGAAGCCGTAGGTGATGGGTAAGCCGATGAATTTAGCGAGCACCGGGAAGCTCACGCTAATCAGGAAATTTGCGGTCCATTGGGCTGAGCCGCTGACGGCCAGACCCGAACCGCGGATTTGGTTGGGAAACATTTCGCCCAACATCACCCACATCACCGGTCCCCAACTTAGGTTGAAAAATATGACGTACAGATTCGCGCTGATCAGCGCGACGCGGCCCACGTTCGGCGCCAAATTCAGCGTGCCGCCGCTCAAGTTCCCTGTTGCGAAGGCCACCGTCAAGGCTCCCAACGTGATCGCCATGCCGATCGAACCGATCAACAGCAGGGGCTTGCGCCCGATGCGATCGATCAAGAAAATCGCCAGCAAACACGCTGCAATGGACAGCGTGCCGCTCAAGATATTGATCTTGAGGGAATCCGCCTCGCTAAATCCCACTGCCTGCCAGAGCACCGCGCCGTAATAGAACACCACGTTGATGCCGACCAGCTGTTGGAATACCGCCAGGCCAACGCCGACCCAAACGATTCTGCGCCAGCGTCCGGTTGAGCGATCGATAAGATCAGACAGACGCGGCGTGTGATCTGCATTCAGCGAACCTTGTATTTCCAAGGTCTTTGCCGAGGCCGTAGCACTCCCAAACAAGCGCGTCAGCACCATCGCGGCTTCCGCGTGCCGCCCGCGCGCCACCAGATAGCGCGGACTTTCGGGGATCAACAACAGGGTCAGCAGGAAGACACCCGCCGGAATCACCTGCATCCAAAACATCCAGCGCCACGCCGCGTATCCCAGCCACAAGGGATCGGTGGACTTACCCGCGATATGCGCCAAATAATAGTTGCCCAAAAAAGCGCCGGTGAGCCCGGCGATGATCATGACCTGTTGCACGCTCGATAACCGGCCGCGCATGCTCGCTGGGGTGACCTCGCTGATGTAGGCCGGCGACAACACGCTCGCCGCACCGACGCCGACGCCGGCGGCAAAGCGCGCAAAAATCATCATGAGGGCCGAACTCGCCGCACCCGAGGCGAACGCACTGACGATAAACAACATCGCCGCGGCCAGCATGACCCGGCGTCGGCCAAATCGATCTGCCGACCGCCCGGCGGCAAAGGCGCCGACCGCGCAACCCGGCAACAACGCGCTGACGGTGACGCCCAGCCATGCTTCACTGAGATTGAAGGTGCTTTTCAGGCCTTCTTGGGTGCCGTTGATGACGCCGCTGTCATAGCCGAACATGAAGCCGCCAATGGTGGCTACGCCGACTATCGCAGCAATCAACGGCAAATTGATGTTCCCGTCGCGTTGATCATTCAATTTGATTTCTCCCCTCTAGGCGCCGGCGGCGCCTTGCATTTTACGTTCTGATAGGTGCCAACCCACCCGAATCAGGCATAGAATGATAGCGCTACCGTAGAATTCAAACAGCACTAGTTCTTCACCCGGCGAAACCAGCAATGTACATGGGCATCGACATAGGAACCTCCGCAGTCAAGGCGGTTGTCATCGACGACACGGGCAGTGTAGTCGATCAGGCCAGCGCCCCACTCAGCGTATCGCGGCCGCACGCCCTATGGTCGGAGCAAAATCCGGCCGATTGGTGGTCCGCGGCCAACAGCGCGGTGAGCGACTTGAGCGTGAAGTTTCGCCGCTCGATTCGCGCCATTGGTCTGTCGGGTCAAATGCACGGCGCCACCCTGCTCGATAAGAGCCAACGCGCTCTGCGGCCCGCTATTTTGTGGAACGACGGCCGCAGCGCCGCGCAATGCGCCGAATTGGAAGCAGCAGTGCCGCAGATGGCGAAGATAACCGGCAACCGCGCCATGCCGGGATTCACGGCACCCAAATTGCTATGGGTCCGCCAGCATGAACCACGGATATTTGCCGAGACTGCGATGGTGCTGCTGCCGAAGGACTACGTGCGGCTGCGCATGACCGGCGAGATTGCCTCCGACATGTCCGATAGCGCGGGAACCCTGTGGCTGGATGTGGCGCAGCGGCGCTGGTCCGAGGTGATGCTCGAGGCAACGGCGCTCGATATATCGCAGATGCCTGCCCTATTCGAAGGCAACGAAGTAACCGGACAGCTGCGCCCTGAAATTGCCGAGGCGTGGGGCATGGCTCGAGTGCCGGTGGTCGCAGGCGGCGGCGACAACGCAGCAGGAGCGATCGGCGTGGGCGTGGTACGCGGAGGCGACGCCTTTTTATCACTTGGCACGTCCGGCGTTCTATTCCTCGCCAA
>JAXDQN010000419.1:0-8100 GCA_034667865.1 Gammaproteobacteria bacterium | reverse complement strand
GCATTGCCGGCGTCAGTCCACGGGAATCTCCGAAGTAGTCTTGACCGTAGGAATTCCCTGCCGTGGACAGAAACGTCAGGTGATTCCAGCCTCGCTCGCGCGCGAAGGCCAACAACCGCGCCAACGGTGATTTGGCCACGATGTACACCCCGACTCTTTGCGCCGAATGGCGCATGGCGCCGTCCATGCTGTCCAGCCAGTGAGTGCACCCCGGACAGGGGCGAGCCCGCTCCGGACCGTACATGAAGCTGTACAGCGCAATGCTGTCTTGGCCCGGCAGGAACAATTCCGACAGCTTGACGTGTGCGGGATTGCCATCCGCACCCAATGCTTCAAAGGCATAGTCCTGCCCAACCACCCCGCCCGGCGGCAAGGCGCGGCGCTGCGCACTCACCCGCTCAATTTGACGGCGCAGCGCGATTTCCTCCTCGAGCAACGCATTGCGCGCGGCGCGATAGGCGGGATTTTCTTGGGGAAAATGCAGGTGCTGCAGGGGCGTCGTTCGCGCCGCATCGGATGCCGTGTCAGCCATGATTCACCTCGCTGTTGATTGTGCGGTGCTCGTATAGCGTTCGAGTTTGTCGAACGCGCCATTCCATCCCCGTTCGTGATCCCGCGCCGCGTCCTCGCTGGGCAGCTGCGTGTGCGTGAAAATCAATTCGGTGCCTTGCGCAGTCGGACGCAGCAGGAACTGCACTCGCGATTCGCCGTCGGCCTCGCGGCCCAGCCATTGCCAGGTCATGGTTAGGAGCGTCGGGGGCTCGAGTTCCAGGATCTTGCCGCTGCACTCATGTTCAGTGTCATCGAGCATGCGAAAGCGCGCCTTGAAATGCCCGCCGACGCGCAGGTCCATTTCCGCGGTCAGCACGGGGCCGGCGTCTGGTCCAAACCACTGCGAGAGGCCCTCCGACGTGGTGATGGCCTCGAACACGGTTTCGGGCCGCGCGGCCACGTGTCGCACCAGCTTGAGGCCGCTCACGGCCGCCCCTTCTTGGGCAGGCGTTCCTGCTTCTCGGCATATGCCAGCAATTTGTCCAGGCTACGCGACCAGAAGCGTTCGTAGCGCTGCAGCCATTGCGAAGCTGCAGCCAGCGGCGCCGGCGCCACGGTCACGAACATGGTGCGGCCGGTTTTCTTGCGGGTGATCAGCCGCGCCGTTTCCAGCACGTCCAGATGCTTGAGCATAGCCGGCAGCTTCATGCGCAGCGGCGCCGCCAGATCGCTCACCGAAAAATCGTCGCCGGATTCCAATCGCATGAGAATTGCGCGTCGCACCGGACTGCCCAATGCGCCGAACACACGATCCAAGCTTGCCTGATTGTTCACCATCTGGTGAACTGTAGATCCGCGCGCGGCGTCCTGTCAACAACCCAAGTTAGCGCTTAAAGGCGCCCGCCATCCACGTCGTTGAGAAAATTGATCAGGCCTGAGGTGTAAATCTCTTGATCGTCATACATGGCCATGTGGCTGCCGTTCGGACATTCCAAGAACCGGCCGCGCTGCAGCGCACCGGCCATCATGCGCATATGCGACGGATCCATGGTGTCGTGACGTGCGCCGATGGTTAAAGTAGGAACGCTGATTTCTCTCAATCGGCCGATGCGGTCCCAATGCGCCAATTTCCCGCTGGCGCCCAATTCGCTCGGGCCTTGCATGGGCACGTACACATTCGGGTTCAGATGCTTGAAGGTGCGTTCCACCGGATCGGGCCAGGAATCCAGTGGCATGCGCAGCACATGGTGAATGTAGTGATGGTGCATCAGTAATTCCATGTAGCGCGGATTTTGAAAATCTTTGGCAGCCTCTAGTTTTTTGATTTCCGCCAATGCGCCCGCGTCCATGCCCGGCATCAGCGCCTTCTCGGCATATTCGTTGTAGGCCGGAATGCTGGCCATCATGTTCGAGATGATCAGGCCCTTGAGGTGCTGCTGATAGGTGAGTGCATACTCCAAAGCGAGAATGCCGCCCCAGGAGTGACCCAGCACGAAGAAGTTGTCCCTATCCAGCTGCAGCGCGCGCCGCACCTGTTCTACTTCGTCCACGAAGCGCGGCAGCTCCCATAAATCCGCATGCTCGGGCTGATCGCTGTAGTAGGAACCCAGTTGATCGTAGTAGTAGTACTCGATCCCGGCGGCGGGCAGATAAGAATCGAAGGCCTCGAAATACTCGTGCGTGCATCCCGGCCCGCCGTGCAGCAGCAGCAGCTTGATGCGCGGATTGTTGCCCGTACGCTTGGTCCAAACCTTGAAGGTGCCATGCGCCGTGGTGATCGGAATGCGCCGCAACCCGCCTGCGAGGCGGTCGGTGCGTTTGGAGTTATCGAGATAGCTGGCGTCGCTCATGGTTTTCGCTTTTATAAGTTCAGTTCTAGGTAGGCGCTCCCCGGCACCGGGCCGTAGCGGTACGGCGCGGTGGGCCTGAAGCCCATCGACGCGTACAAGGCATGAGCCTGATTCATCGACGCCAGGGTGTCCAGCAGCAGCTGTCGGTAGCCGCGCTGCCGCCCTGCGGCGACGATAGCCTCAGCGAGAAGCCGTCCCAATCCCCTGCCTCGTGCCGCCGGCGCAATGAATAGGCGGTTGATTTGCCGATATCCGGCGCGTGCTGGTCGACGCCCAGCGATGCAGCGTGCTGCTCGACCAGTGCGCGGGCTTGGCGCCAAGTCTCGGCGGAATCGGGCTGGATGAGCTCGATGCTCATCGTGCGCTGCCGACCCTAGCCGGAATTCTCGCGCTGGCTGAGGTCCTTGAGAAGCGTGACCAGACCATGAAGTTCGTCCCAGCCGGTGTCCGATACGGCGCAGTAATCGAGATTACCGTCGCGGAAGAATGCCAGATGGTAGCCGTTGCGTGTGTTGTCCCCGGGCAATATCCCGCGGGCAGCCCAACTGAATACATTGATCGTATGGGCCCCATGGCGATACACCGTGACCGCCGCGCGCTGACCTTCGAAATAATCGGCGCGGCCGCCGACCAAGGTATAGCCCTGGGCCGCAAAGTCGGCGACCGCCGGCGACACATCGGCGTGGCCCGCGAACCACGGCTTGACCGTATGCTTGTCGGTGGAGACCACGTCGATCAAATGATCCGGCATCAGGGAACGCACATGTGCGCTGACCAAGCCATCCAGCAGCGGACTGGTAAACGACGGCACGATCACGAATAACGCCAAAGCGGCAGCAACCGCCATGCCGCCGGCGCCGCTGAAAGCGCCGACCCAAAATGAGCGCTTAGGTTTGGGAGTCAGTCGGTGAACATTGGGAGACGCCGGTGCGGCGCGGTTCTCCTCATCCAGCGCCTGCAGCACCCGGGTGCGCAGCATTGGCGCAGCGCGCTCGTACGCGAGATCGCGGCGCAACGCGACCCGCACCTGTTCCAGATCCTGCAGCAGCGCGCGGCACTCCGCGCAATGCTCCAAGTGCCGCTCGATGCCGGCACTCGATATGGCATCGAGCTCATGGTCGAAAAATGCCTGCACTCGAAGGGCTTCAGCGCACTGCACGCGGCTCTCCTTGGGCTTGCTGCAACCAGCGGGTCTTGAGCGCGGCCCGCGAACGCGCCAGGCGTGACATGACGGTACCGATCGGCACGTTGATCACCGCAGCAATCTGCGCATAGTCCATCTCCTCCACTTCGCGCAAAACCAGGACCGTGCGCTGCTCTTCAGGCAGCGACGCCAGCAATCCATCCAGCGTGCGTTGTTCGTCGCGCAGTATCGATTCGCGTTCCGGGTCGGGCGTATTTGCCACCAGGGCGTGTCCCTGGTCGGCATCGCCTTCCTCGGGCAACGGCACATATCCCCGGCGCTGCTGCTGCTTGGCCGCGGTGTAATGGCAATTTCGCACAATAGTGAGCAACCAAGACTTCACGTCCGAACCTCTCAAGGCGTCAAACCCGCGAAACGCTCGCAGGATGGCTTCCTGAACGATGTCATCAGCGTCGCCGGGCGCGTATGCCAGCCAACGCGCAAATCGATAAGCAGCATCCAGATGCGGCAGCACCTGTGCTTCGAATCGAGCGCGTTTTTCATCCATGCTGGCGACCGAGACCCCGTTCCACGTTGATGATCATCGTTGCTACCTGAATACAGACCCCCGGGACGGCGATTTTATTCCAGCCTCATTCACGAAGGAAGTAAGGAACCGTGCAAAGAGCGACGCCGATACCGACCAGCCAGTAAACATTGGGCACGAAGTAGGGAAAAAGTATCAGGCCGACCCCCGCGAGCAGGGGTATTGGCGCCCGTTGTTTGTGCCCATAAATGACATAACCGGTGCCGATGGACCCAAACAACAGTCCCCAAAGCAAGCTGGCTTGAATGTGCGTTCTCCTGGCTGAGGGCATTATAGACCCGTATGCTTTCCGGCCTCGAATAGGGGGTGGCGCGTGAATCGAAGATCTTGCAGCCTGGCCGCGTGTGCAATTCTGGTCTGCGGGTGGGCGGCGCCGGGTTGGGCGCAACAGCCGTTTCTGTCCGATCCGCAATGGTCCGCGCTGCGCCAGGAATCCAGCGGCACCGCGCCGTACGAGAACCTGCGTCGTTTGACGCAATTGCACCGCGTTCCCGCCACCCCCGCGTTCGATGAAGCGGCGCAGTTCATGTTGGAGCGCGCGCAGCAATACGGACTGCAGCAGGTCCATGCCGAACAATTCCCGGTCGACGGCAAAATTCACTACGGCCTGATGCGTTCGCACCTCGGCTGGACGGTGGAGTCGGCGCGCCTGTGGCAGGTGTCGCCGCGTCACACCCTGCTCGGCGACTGGGCCACAGACCCGATTCGCCTGGCCGACTACAGCCACAGCGCCGAGGTGGAGACTGCGCTCGTGGATGTGGGCGCCGGCACCGCCGAGGCCGACTATGCCGGCAAGGATGTGCGCGGAAAGATTGTCCTGGCCGATGGCGTGTTGTCCGGCGTGCAGCGTCTTGCCATCTTGAAATTTGGCGCCGCGGGCATCGTCAGCGACATGCCGAACCAAACGACGGCGTGGTCCGGCCTGGATTCCAGTGTGGTGCGTTGGGGTCATCTCGACGCTACGTTGCCGCAGGGATTCGCCTTCATGGTGTCGGCCGCCACCGCCCGGGATTTGCGCGCGCAACTCAATGCCGGCAATCCGGTGATTCTCAATGCGCGCGTCCAGGCGGAGGTGGGCGCCGGACACTGGACCGTGGTCACCGGCATCATCCCGGGCACTGACCCAACGGCCGGCGAAATCGTCTACAGCTGTCACTTGGATCATCAACGTCCCGGCGCCAACGACAATGCCAGCGGCTGCGTCACCATCCTGGAGTCCGCGCGGGTGTTGGCGCGGTTGATCGGCTCAGGCAAGTTGCCGCAGCCGCTGCGCACCCTGCGCTTCATCTGGGGACCGGAGGTCGAGGGCACCATGGCGTACCTAAGCGCGCATCCTGATATCCGTCAAAAAATGCGCGCGGACATTCACATGGACATGGTCGGCGGCGATCTGTTCAAGAACAAATCCGTCCTGCACGTGACGCAGACGCCCTGGTCGCTGCCCACCTTCATCACCGATGTCGGTACGCTGTTCGCGGAAACCATCCGCGATGCCGCAACCCGCTATGCGGACGACGGCAGTCACGCCGAGGAGGCCGTACTCGAAAACCGCAACGGCGCGCCCGGCTCGCGCAATGCATTCTTCGTCGATGAAACGCCGTACACCGAAGGCAGCGATCACGATGATTACGATTCCTCGACCATCGCCGTGCCGTCGCTATATTTGTGCGATTGGCCGGACATTTATATTCATACCGACCATGACAGCCTGGAGCAAATCGACGCCACCAAGCTGCGCCGCGTCGCCTTGCTGGGTGCGGCGTCCGGCTATAGCTATGCGACGCTCGACGCAGCGCACTCCTCCAGCGTCGTGCCGTTTTTGGCGGCGCGCAGTCAACGGCGTATCGCGCAAGGGTTTGAGCGAGCGCAGGCTTTGCTGCGCGCGGATGATGGCGGCTATGAAGCGCACAATCTCATCGCCAAGTTGCTCCGCCGTGAAGAGGCGGGTCTGCGATCCTTTGCTGCGTTCACGCGAGCAGACGACAGGATCCTGAATTCAGCGCTGAATGCGCTGAAGGGTCAGGCGACGACGGCCGATGCCTGGCTCGACGGCATGAACCGCCGGGCCGCGAACGGCGGGGCGGCCACCCGCGGGGCGGCCACCCGCGGGGCGGCAACCTCGCCCGACGCTGCGCGCGTGCCGCGGCGCGTTGCCCACTTTGGCCCTCTTACCTTTCAAAACGACGACGTGCTGTTGGATCGGCTCGGGAAGGATCGGGTGCGCCAGATAAAACTGCTCGATGCCGACTCCAGTCGTCTGGTCAGCGTTCAGGACAAGGGCTCGCTGTACGCCTACGAGATCGTCAACTTCGTCGACGGCAAGCGCTCGGTGGCGCAGATCCGCGATGAGGTCTCAGCGGAACTCGGACCACTGCCGCTCGACGTCGTGCTCGACTACTTGAAGGCCTGCGAGGAGGCCAAGATCATCGCGTTTCGCTAGTGGGCCGGCGCCGCGGATGGCGCTGCTGCAGGCTGCGAGGCCGCGGGCTTGTCGGGGTGGATGCCCTTGGAATAAATCACCGTGCCGTCCAATTTGACGATGATGGCGTCAATGTCATCGATGCGGTTGTAGATTTCCATGGCCTGCTCCGGCCCCAGCACGAAGGCAGTCTTCGATAAGCCGTCGGTACGGGTCGCATAGGGACCGATGATGGTGGCGCTGCGCACCTTGCTGGCGGAATGACCGGTGTGCGGATCGATGATGTGATGATAGCGGACGCCATCTTCCTCGAAGAACCGCTCGTAGTCGCCCGAGGTGGAAATGGCGGCATCGATCAGTGGCACCCGCTTGATCACTTCGCCTTCGCCCTTGCGCGGATCGCGTATGCCCACCACCCACGGCTTGCCGAAGCGGTCGCCGAGAATGCGGCTATCGCCGCCGGCCGAGACATAGGCGCGGGTAATGCCATGGGTCTTCAGGACATCGATGCCGCGGTCCACCGAGTAGCCCTTGGCAATGCCGCCAAGATCGATGCGCACGCCCTTTTGGGTGAACTGCACGGTCTGATTTTTCGGGTCAAGCAGCACATGCTGATAATTCACAGCCGGCAGCGCCTTGGTGATTTGCGCTTCGCTGGGGCGGATGTGCTTGGGAAAGTTGTACATGTAACCCACGCTGGCGTAGGTGATGTCGAAAGCGCCATCGGTGATGACGGAATATTCCTTGGCCGTGACCAGCAGATCGAACAGCTCCTTGCTGATCTTCATCGGACCAGCGGCGGCCTTGGCGTTGACCTGCGACACTTCGCTGGTGGGTTTGTAGGTGCTCATGGACTCATCGATGTGGCGCATTTCGTCGAGCAGCGCATCGATGGCCTGTTCGCCCTTGGCATTGTCTTCGCTCCACAGTTCCACCGTGATGCGGGTTCCCATGATGCCGTCGGTGATGCGCCGCACCCATTCAGCGTGGGCCGGCGCGGCAAGGCCCGCGGCGGCCAGCAACAACACGCTTAAGCCGATTTTTGAATTCATGAATTAGAGCCTGGTTGTTTTTCGCCGCAGCGCGCGGCGCCACTGCAACACTACCAAACCGGCGCCGATCAAGCCGCCGAGGTGCGCGAAGTGCGCAACGTCGCCCATGGTGCCGGTCACGCCCAGAACCAACTCCAGCAGCGCGGCCAAGGGCACGAACACATAGGCCGGCATCGGCAGGACGAAGAACAACAATATCTTGGCGCGCGGAAACAGCATGCCGAAGGCCAGCATGACGCCGAACACGCCGCCCGATGCACCGATGGTGGGTGAGGGCGGCCCGCCGAAAATGGCCGGCACAACCAATTGTGTCAGTGCCGCGGTCACCACCGAGGCAAAATACAAAATCAGCAGGCGGCGTCGGCCCACTTGATACTCAACAGCCTCGCCAAACATCCATAAGCCCCACATGTTGAACAGCAGGTGCATGTAGTCCCGGGCGTCGTGCAGAAAGGCGTAGGAAACGATTTGCCAGAAACGGAAGTGGACTTCGCCGTCGATGGGTTGCAATGGCCAGAGTGCAAATAATTGCTCGAGGACGCGGTTGCCATCGAGCT
>JAXDQN010000418.1:0-3170 GCA_034667865.1 Gammaproteobacteria bacterium | reverse complement strand
AAATTCAAAACGCCGCCCAATTCCGGGCGGCGTTTTTATTTGCATCACCAGTTCCAGGGATTGCGGCTAGCGCCTGCCGAAGCGGGGGTGGGACGTCAGAAACGGACCGCTAGACCAGCTGGCTCCGGACGACCTGCCAGTTCTTGCGCACGAGTTGCTCGGTCGCGGTGCGCGCAGCATCCGGATCCTTGCGGCGAATCGCAGCCAGCATTTCGGCATTGTCGGCGACGGCCAAAGCGACGAAATCCGCGGAGTTGCGATACGCGTAATAGCGATAACGCAGCGCCTGCTTGTTGACGCTGTCGAGCAGGCGGCGCAGCACCGGATTGCCGCACACATTGTGCAGCAGATCGGTCAGAGCCGCATTGGCCCAGAACGCCGCCTCGGCGTCGCCACGCTGGTGCGCGGCCTCCATGCGGTCGACCGCACCCTGCAGCGCATCGACGGTGTGCGCGTCGGCCGCCGTTGCGACCCCGGCTGCGGCGAGGCCTTCGAGCGGGGCACGGCAGGCGTAGATGGCGTCCAGATTTTCGATCGACAGCGGCGCCACGACGCCGCCGCGGCGGGGTGATCGCACCACCAGCCCGTCCAGTTCCAACGCACGCAGTGCCTCTCGAACAGGCGAGCGGCTGACGCCATACTGTGCACTGATCTCTTCTTCGCCGATGCGACTGCCCGGTTCGCGCCGAAGCAGGATGATCTCCGCTTCAAGCCGTTGGGCGATCTCAAGTCCGAGTGGCAACGGGGTCGCGAACGCGGTCGCAAGTTGTCCGGATCTCAGCACAGTCTACTCCTTGGGCGTGCCCTCAATTTGAGCAATGGGGATCCTTGTGCGACACCCCATCTTGGATACAATCGACAAGATATAGCGACAATGCAGCTTTCGGCAACCGCGGAGGTGACGATGACGGACGCTCCATCCCCTGCCACCCAACTCCCGATCATCGACTTCGGCGGAGGCCTTGGCGGCGGCCCCGGCGACCAGTCGCGCCACGGCTTGCTGGCAAGCGCAGTCGATGACGCCTTTCGCAGCGTCGGCTTCTGTTACTTCACCAATACGGGCGTGCCGCAGGCGCTGATGGACCGCGTCTTCACGGCGTCCAGGCGCTTTCACGCCATGTCCGCAGAGCGCAAGGCGGCGATCAAGATCAACGGCTTTCACCGCGGCTACATGGCACCGAACACCTCGTTGATCGAGACGTCATCGGTCGCCACGGTGACCAAGCCGAATTACAGCGAGTCCTTCATGCTGATGCACGAGGTCTCCGAGGGCGAGGAGCGTTACGGCTCGCCACTGAACGGCCCAAACCAGTGGCCGGACGATCTGCCGGGTTTCCGCGAAGACGTGCAGGCCTATGATATGGCACTGCGTGCGTTCTGCACCCAGTTGCTGCATGTCATCGCGCTTGCGCTCGACATGCCGCCGGCCGCACTCGACGGATATTTCAGAAATCCCACCACGTTCCTTCGGATGCTGCATTATCCACCGCAGCCGGTCGGCGACGACAAGGCCTTCGGATCTGCACCGCACACCGACTACGGCTTCATCACCATCCTGTTGCAGGACATGTCCGGTGGCCTCGCGGTTCGCCGCACCGACGGCACCTGGCTGCAGGCGACGCCGATCCCGGGCAGCTTCGTGGTCAATGTCGCCGACATGCTGGCGCGCTGGACCAATGGTCGGTGGCAGTCGACGCCGCATCTGGTACGCAACCTTTCCGGCGGCGATCGCTATTCCTGCCCGTATTTCTTCGATCCCGATATGGAGGCGATGATTTCCGCGCTACCGAGCTGCGTTGGGCCAGACAATCCGCCACGCTATCCGCCAGTGCGCTATGGCGACTATCTGCTCGATCGGCTGAACCGCAACTACGACTATCGCAAGAAGGCGAGCTGACCGCGGGAGCAGGACTCAGGGAATGCCGGGCATACCTTCCGACTGAATTGAGAGGAACCAGACATGTTTCAGTTCACGCGCCGGCACTTGCTTGCAGGGCTGGCCAGCACCGCAGCCCTGGCCAACTTCGATCGCGCCGCCCAGGCCCAGGGAGCGCCTTACGTGGTGAATACCTATGGCGGACGCTGGGAGAAATTCTGGCGTGCGCAACTGCTGCCAAAGTTCGAGCCGATGCTGGGCCGGCCGGTCAAGCTGGACATCGGTCTTGGCAATGGCTGGGTTTCCACATTCCGCGCCGCCGGAAAGGACAAGTCTCCCTTCGACGTGCTGATGACAAACGAACGCTACGCGGTCATGCTGCGCGAAGAGGGCCTGCTCGCGCCGATGCCGGCCGCCAGCATCGCCAATCTCGCCGATCTCTATCCTATCGCGCGTTACAAGGACGACGTGGCAGTGACCGGTATCGTCTCGCCGATCGGCATTGCCTATCGTACCGATCTCATCAAGACGCCGCCAAGGACATGGCGCGAGCTTTGGGACGCGAAATACAAAGGCCAGTTCGGCTTCTATTCGGTCAACAACTCGCTCGCGGTGATGTTTCTGATGCTGGCGGGCAGACTGTTCGGCAAGGACCAATTCGATCTCGACACCGGCTTTCGGAAGCTCGCCGAACTCAAGCCGTTCCCGCAGGTGGATTTCAGCGGTGCGATGGCGCCCCTGCTCACGCAGGGCCAGGTCGCAATCGCACCGATCGATTTCGCCGAGGCGGTCGCCCTGCAGCAGAAGGGCGTGCCGATCGCGACCGTGGTGCCGGAAGACGGCGTGCTGATGTTCGACCAGAGCTTCAATGTTGCCGGCAATGCGGCCGACAAGGAGGCCTCGTACAAGTACATCGATTTCATGCTTAGCCCCGAAGTGCAGACTCTGCTGGCGAAGGAGTTCTTCACGGCGCCGGTGAACCGCAAGGTCAAGGTGCCGGACGAATTGCAGGCCGCGATCCCGGTGTCCGGAGATAATATCTCGAAGATCGTCACGTTCGACTGGCAGTTCGCTGCAAAAAACCGGGAGCTTATGCTCGACCGCTGGTCGAAGGAGATCTGAGTGTTCGACGCGCACCATGTGGCCGGTTGATGGCGCATCTTGAAATCGCCGGCCTTCGCAAGGCCTATGGACAGTCGCAGGTCATCGCCGGCGTTGACCTTTCGGTCGCCTCCGGCGAATTCTTCACGCTGCTCGGCCCGAGCGGTTGTGGCAAGACCACGACGCTGCGCTG
>JAXDQN010000417.1:0-2969 GCA_034667865.1 Gammaproteobacteria bacterium | reverse complement strand
AAACAAGACCATGCTCGATCTGGTGCGCGAAGTGTCAATATTGCTGGGCAAGCCGGCGCCGGCCAAGGAGATATCGGTCGGGCTGTTGCGCCTGGTGGCCACGGGCGGCGATCTCATGAGCCGAGTGACGGGTAAGGAACCGCCGATTACGCCGGAGATGGTCAAGACCATCAGCAAGAATGCCTACACCTTGTCGTCCAAGGCGCAGCACGAGTTGGGCTATCGCATCGTGCCGCTGAAGGAGATGGTCAAGGATTGTTACGACTGGATGGTGGCTGAAAGCCGCATTTAGCGTCGAATGTCGCGGCTAGGGGTGAGCAGCGGCCGCGCGCACGATGAGCTGGGCCAGGCCCGCGAAATTGCCATCGAAGTGATGATCGCCCTTCACTTTAACCACCATGAACTTTTTCGGATCCAACTTCGGGCACAGCGAGTCGTGTTCATCCGCACCGTAAATGCATAGCACGGGAATGTCGGTGATGCGATTGACTTCAGGCAATGTCGCGGGCCCGGAATTGTCATCGGATACCCAGTTTGCGAGGTGAAATTCGAACACAGCGTGTTCTGACATTCCCAAGATGGCAGTCAGGGCGATGGCTTGCCGGGTGGCTGGGGGCAGTCGAGTCACGGCAAACGGCAGTACGTCCGCACCTTGCGAATAGCCCACCAACAGCACGCGCTTCTTATTGAAGTGCGCCAGGTAGTAGCGGATCATTCGATCGGTGTCCGCCGCCACCCCTTCGGGCGTGCGCGCAGTCCAGTAATAGCGCAGCGAGTCCAACCCCACCACGGGAATGCCGGCTGCGGACAATGCGCCGGCAACGTCCTGATCCAGTCCCGCCCAACCGCCGTCTCCTGACATGAGAATGGCGAAAGCATCGCCGGGCACGGAGCCTGGCTTCGCCGCGACCTCGATGACCGGAAGATCGACCAAAGCGTTCGGCGCCGGTACCGCATGCGTCGCGGTATTGAACGCGGCGAGTTTGGCGAAGGCGGCGTCAAACGGCGCGGCTTGAGGGGCGGCCACAGTCGCACTGGCTGCGCCATCGATTTTGCCGGCGAATGCCGCCGCATCTCCCGCTGCGCAGCTTTTGTCCGTGGTGCTGCGCAGATCCACCCATGGGTTGCCGAGCTTGGGAAGGGCTTTGAATTTGACGCCGTTCGGTGCGCGATCGAATTCTACTCCCGAGCCTTTGCAGAGCGCCTTTTGCCAATTGAAATTCGGACAGAACCCCACGGTCAATGCACTGGCAAAGGTGTCTTTCGGCGCCTGCACCAGGATCGCATAAGCCAGGGTGGCGCCCGAATCCACACCCACCAGGATGGGTGCCAGGTAGTTGGCGCTGTGGGTATAGGCCTGAACGAAGTGGCTCAAGTTCTCCATGTCACCGTCGGGGAACACGCATTGCGCGCCGTCCGCCTCGAGATTGGCTTTGAACCTGGGCAAGTCGATCCCGGTCACCATGGCGCCTTGCCGCGCAAGTTTTTGGGCGAGTACCTCGGTGGCGGCATCCCAGCCGGCATCGCCCGAGAGAAATAAAACGAAACTGGTGGGCGTGGCGGCCGGCGAATAGACGATCAGATCCTTGAAACGACCGTGGTTCAGTCGTACTGCGTTGGCCGGCAGCGCAGCGACAGCAGGTTGCGGGGATTTCGCGGCACAGACGCACATGCCGAGGCACAGGGCGGCGCAAATAACGGAATTTCTTAGATTCATCGGCTGGTCACACTTGCCGCGCAAAATAATTAATTACATGAAGACAATCGATCTCGTCTATATCAATGCGGGCGGAGGGCATCGATCAGCCGCCGTCGCTCTCGAGACGGCGATTCGCGAACAGGACAGAGATTGGCAGATTCGCCTGGTCAATCTGTTCGAAATCCTCGATCCGCAGGATGTGTTCCGCAAAACCACCGGGGTCAAGCCCGAACACTACTACAACGTGCGCTTGGCGAGGGGCTGGACTCTGGGCCTGTCGCAAGAGCTGCGCATTCTGCAGGCGCTGATCCGTTTGAGTCACCGCTCGCTGATCGGTCAACTGCGCCGTTACTGGCAGGCATCTGCTCCGGATATGGTGGTTTCGCTGGTTCCCAATTTCAATCGCGCCATGTACCAGGCCCTGAGCGGCGCGAAACCCGGTACGCCCTATGTCACCATTCTCACGGATTTTGCAGATCTGCCGCCGCATTTTTGGATCGAACCGCGTCAAGCGCAGCACTTGATTTGCGGCACGCCGCGCGCCGTCGCCCAGGCGTATGCAGCCGGCTGCCAGGCCAATCACATTCACGAGACCTCAGGGATGATCATCAATCCCGACTTCTATCGTGATCTGCACATCAACCGCGACGCCGAAATGCGCAAGTTGGGGCTCGATCCGAATCGGCCGACGGGGTTGGTGATGTTCGGAGGCCATGGATCCCGTGTCATGCGCGGCATTGCCAAACGGCTCGATGATGTGCAGCTGATTCTGATTTGCGGCCACAACGCGGCGCTCGCCGATCAGTTGCGCGCGCAGCGCGCACGCGCGCCGCGGGTGGTGGTGGGGTTCACCTCGCAGATGCGCTACTTCATGCAGCTCAGCGACTTCTTCATCGGCAAGCCGGGCCCCGGCAGCATCAGCGAGGCGCTGCAGCAGGGATTGCCCGTCATTGTGGTGCGAAACGCCTGGACCATGCCGCAAGAGCGCTACAACACCGACTGGGTGCTGGAGAACGAGGTGGGCGTGGTGCTCGATTCGTTCAAGGCTGTTCGCTCCGGCGTCGCGCAGGTCACGGACGGTATCGCGAAATACCGGGCTCGCGTGCGGCGCATCCACAATCGCGCGGTGTTTGAAATTCCCGATCTCTTGGAAGAAATTCTCTTGACCACAGGCTGGCAACCGCTGCCGGTCAACACGCTGCGCGCGCCGCTGGCTCTATTTTGATCAGCGGCGCCGAGTTGGGTAGGCGTCGATATCTTCCAGCATTTC
>JAXDQN010000416.1:0-6350 GCA_034667865.1 Gammaproteobacteria bacterium | reverse complement strand
CAATATCGGCGAGATCCGCATCGAGGGTTTGAAGCGCGTGCACGAGAAAGTGGCGCGTGGACGCCTGCTGATTCGCAGCGGCGATCTATACAAGCCGTCGGTGATCGAAAAAGCGCGCCGCGATCTGTTGGCGCTCAACGTGTTCGCGCAGGTGAGTGTGCAGACCGGCACGCAACCGGATGAGTCGGGCGGGGTACCCGTTACTTTCAAGATTCGCGAACGGCTGCGCCACTTGATCACGGTAAATGCCGCGTACTCCAGCGATTTAGGCGGCAGCGGCGGCAGCACCTGGACGGATCGCAATCTTCTCGGCAACGCCGATCAACTGAGTCTCACTGCCTCGGTGATCAATTTGGGCGGCAGCGACACCACGGGCATCGGCTACGACACCAGCGCCAAATACCTGATCCCGGAATTCTTGCACCGCGATCAATCGCTGCAGTTCACGATCGGTGCAATCAAGCAATCGCTGCAGGCCTACGAACAGACCGCCAAGACCAGCAGCGTCATTTTGAGCCGCAAGCTCTCCAGCATCTGGAGCGTCAGCGCCGGCATTGCGACCGCCGATGAGCAAATCATCCAGGCCGGCAATACCAATTTCTACACCCTGCTGGCGTCGCCGTTTGCCGTCGCTTACGACTCCACCAACCTGGCCTCGCCACTGGATGACCCGCGGCATGGCTTTCGCGGTTCCGTCAGTGTCACTCCGACGCTGGCTATCGGTCATCCCAATACCACTTTCATCATCAGCCAGATCAAGCTCGCGACGTTTTTTGACTTGAGTAATCTTTTCCGCCTCGATCCCGGCAGAACGGTGCTTGCCGCGCGCGGACTGGCCGGACTCGCGCAAGGCGCGGGCGAGTTGAGCTTGCCGCCGGACCAGCGCTTCTACGGCGGCGGCAGCGGCACGATTCGCGGCTATCGCTATCAATCGGTCGGACCGGTGTTCACCAGTCCGCCGAGTCCCGCCAGTGCCGCCGGCCAGCCCATCGGCGGCACCGGCATCACAGCGGGAAGCTTGGAATTGCGTCAGCGCGTGGGACAGAGCCTTGGCTTTGCGCTGTTCATCGATGCGGGTCAGGTTAGCGCCAGCCTGCGGGCTACACCGGAAGAAGTGCGCGTGGGCGCCGGTGCCGGTGTCCGCTACTACACGCCCATCGGCCCCATTCGCTTCGACATTGCAGTGCCCACCAAGAATCGCCCGAATCAAGACAGTTTCGACATCTACATCGGTTTGGGACAATCCTTCTAATGCGTCGTCCTGCAAAAATCGCGCTGTGGAGTTTGGGCGGTTTCGCGGCGTTGCTGTTGCTGATCGTGGCCGCGGTACTGATCGGCGCCAATACCGGCGCCGGCCGCGCTGCGATCGAGAAACTCACCGATCGACTCACGGCCGGGGCGGTGCGTGTCAGCGGCCTGCAGGGGTCATTGCCCAGTCATCTGCTGGTGGATCGGCTCGAGCTGGTCGACAAGCGCGGCGTATGGCTGCGCGCCGAGAACATCCGCTTGGATTGGTCGCCGCTGGCCTACCTGCAAGGCCGGCTGCAGGTCGATGATTTGCAGGTGGCCATGTTGGACATGGCGCGCCTGCCCGAGAGCTCCTCGCAAACCGCATCTGCCGATCCAAAGATTCCGCACATCGACGTCGATCAAGTTTCCATCAGCCTTCTGAAACTGGGCGCGGAATTGGCGGGGACGCCGGCGACTTTGGCCGCGCACGGCAGCGCGCATCTGCGCACCGTGCGCGATATGTCGATTGACGCAACGGCCCGGCGCATCGACGGCGATGGTTCGTATGATCTGCATTTGCGCTTCGATCCGCGCCGCATGGACGCGGCGTTGAAGCTGCACGAGCCTGCCAATGGTCCGTTGGAAAACATTCTCGCGGTGCCGGGACTGGGTGCTTTGGATGCCACGCTGACTTTGCAGGGTCCGCGGTCGGCCGAGCAATTGGATCTGGCGCTGCAGGCCGGTGGCCTCACGGGCCAGGCCAAGGGCAGGTTCAATTTGAGCGCGCTGTCGGCCGATCTGGATTTTGCGTTCGATGCGCCGGCGATGCAGCCGCGCGCCGATCTGTCGTGGCAGCGTGCTGCGATGCGCGGACGCTGGCACGGCAGCGTGCGTACGCCGAGCGCCGATGCCCACCTGGAAATCACCGGCTTGAATCTGCCCGGCGATACCAAAATCGCGAGTCTGCAAGCCGAGATCAACGCCGACCATGGCGGCCTCGAGCTGCATTCGGTCGTCGCCGGACTGGCCATCCCCGGACAACCGCAGCTGCTGCGGGAAAATCCGCTCAAGGTCGACGCCAGCATGCGCTTGGATGAAGTCACTCGACCGCTGGATCTATCGGTCACCCATAAATTGTTTGCGCTGCATGCACAGGCGCTGACCGCAGCACCGCAAAGTGCGGTCATCGATCTGAAGCTGCTCAATCTTGAACCGCTGGCCGCATTGGGCGGCCAAAAGCTGCGAGGCAGCGCGACTGTCAGCGGCAAGGTGGATGGATATCCGGCGGCCCTGCACTGGGTGGCCGATGCGCGTGCGGCGCTCGAACCGGGAGATCAGTTCTGGTCGGCCGCGTTAGGCAGACAGGCCTCGCTGCACTTGGAGGGAACGTACGTCGATCAAGCGTTGAGCATCGCGGCGGCAAAGTTGTCGGGTGCAGCCCTGTCTCTCGGCGCCAATGGCAGCCTGGCTCGACGGGAATTAAAGGCGCGCTGGGGGCTCGAGGTGTCGGACTTGAGCAAGCTTTCGGCCGTAGTCGGCGGCACGGCGCAGGCTTCCGGCTCTCTCGAGGGCCCCTTGAGCTCGCTGAGCAGCGAGGCACAGCTCAAAACCACCGTCTCGGTGCGCGGTTCGCCCAATGGTGTCATCGAAGCGCAGACCAAGATCAGCGGATTGCCTGGCGCCCCCAACGGCAGCATTGCTGCGCACGGGCAATTGGACGGCTCGCCCCTGGACGTGGACGTCACCTTGGCGCGCGGTCCGGGATCGGCATTCCACGCCGACATACGGCAGGCCGGTTGGAAAAGCGCGCGGGCCAACGGCAATATCACGGTGCCCGGCGGCAGCGCACCGGCGCACGGGCAGATGAGCCTGAGCATCGAGCAGTTGGGCGATCTACAAAGTATCCTCGGCACCAAATTGGGCGGCAGCTTGTCGGCCAATGTCACCTTGCAACCCGAGCAGCAGCGCACCCGCGCCCGCGTGCAGGTGGACGGGCATGCGCTGTCGGTCGGGCCATTGGTGGGCGATGCCAACTTGAGCGGCGAGGGCAGCCTCGATGCCTTTGGCTTCGACGCCGGGGTGCAACTGCCGAACCTTCGCGGCGCCGCGGCGGCGTTGACGGCCCACGGCATTTTGAATCTGGGCGCGCAGCAGCTCGCGCTGGAAAGCGCCTTGATCAACTATCGCGGCCAGGACGTGCGTCTGCTGGCCCCTGCGCACATCGAGTTTGGCAACGGCGTGACGGTGGACGTGCTCAAGCTGGGAGCGCAACAGGCGCAATTGGAATTGCAGGGGCAGCTCGCGCCGCAACTTGGCCTGCGTGCGTCGGTGCGGCAGGTATCGCCGGCGCTGATCAATGCCTTCTTCCCCAATATGCTGAGCGGCGGTGCGATTGAAGCGCATGCCGAAATTCACGGCAGCGCCGCCGCGCCGGTCGGCGATGTGGAAATCAATGCGACCAACATTTTGTTCGCGGACGATGCTGCTTTAGGATTGCCTGCCGCAAATTTTCATCTCGATTCTCAGTTGCACGGCAACACCGCGAATGTCGATGCCCGCTTGGACGCCGGCACGGCGTCGGCCCTGAAAGTGAGCGGCCGTGCGCCCATCGCCTTCGATGGGGCCGTGGACTTGACCATCAGCGGCAAGCTGGATGCCGGTTTGCTCAATCCACTGCTTGAAGCCCGTGGCCAACATGCCAGCGGCCAATTGGCTGTCGATGCGACGGTGGGCGGCAGCGTGGCGGATCCGCAAATCGGCGGCACCTTCAATTTGAGCCAGGGAAGCCTGCGTGACTACGGACGGGGCCTCGCCCTGTCGGATATTGCCGCGCAACTGGAGGGCCGAGCCGGCGCGCTGCACATCAAGACATTCACTGCCTCGGCCGCTCCCGGCACACTGACGATGAGCGGTTCGGTGGGAGTCCTGCAAAAAGGCATTCCGGTCGACCTGAAAATCACCGCCAGCAATGCGCAGCCCATCGTCAGCAAACTGGTGACCGCGAATCTGAATGCCGATCTGCATGTCAGCGGTACGGCGCGCGAGCATCTCGACATCGATGGCACCATTCATCTGAATCGCACACAGATCGGCATACCCAGTGGCCTGCCGCCCAACGTGGCGGTGTTGGACGTGCGCCGGCGCGGCAAGGCGGCGGCGCTGACTGCGGATAAGCCGTTGATCATTGCGCTCAAAGTCGCCGTGCAAGCGCCGCAGGAAATCATCGTCCAGGGCCGCGGACTCGACGCCGAGATGGGCGGTGACCTGCAGGTGGGCGGCACCACGGATTCGCCCCTGGTCAGCGGCAATTTCGATCTGCAACGCGGCAGTTTCTCGCTGTCCGGCAACAAGCTCAATTTCACCGCCGGGCAGGTGAGTTTCAATGGCGCGGGCCTGAAGAACAAAATCGATCCGACCTTGGATTTCACGGCGCAGAGCACGCTCGCCGACGGCACAGTTGCCACGGTGCGCATCACCGGATACGCCGACGCGCCGCAATTCGCATTCACCAGCAGCCCGAGCTATCCGCAGGACGAAATCATGGCGCGCCTGCTATTCGGCGTGCCCGGCGCGCAGCTCTCGGCGCTGCAGTTGGCGCAGACCGGCTACGCGCTGGCGTCGCTGAGCGGCGTCGGCGGCGAAAGCAGCTTGAACCCCCTGGTCAAGATCCAAAAGAGCCTGGGGCTCGACCGCCTCACGGTGGGCGCTGGGACCACCACCGCCACGCCGACGGGAACTGAAAACTCCGGCGCCAGCATCGAGGCCGGTCGATACATTTCAAAGCGCGTCTATATCGAAGCCAAACAGAGCACCACCGGCACCAGCCAGCTGCAAGCCGACGTCGACCTGACCAAGCACTTGAAGCTTCAGACCAAGCTCGGCAACGGCACCGCCTCCTTGCAAGGAACGACGCCCGACAATGATCCAGGCAGCAGCATCGGGCTGGTCTATACATTTGAGTATTAGGCGCGCGACCTGCTTACAATACGCGCCTCGAAATTGAAGCTGGTGGGAGAACAGAGTAATGACGTGCAAGTATTTCCAAGGCAGTCTGCCTGTGATTGCGTTGCTGCTGGCGGCCGGCACAGCCCATGCGGCACAGCACTCGCCCCCGAATGACGCGGCCGACACCACCAAGGTGGCGGCGGTGCCGGAGCCCGGCGAGTCGCCGAAGTATTTGAAGGATGAGCACCAGAGCACCTCGGGTTCAATCAACGTCGCCGGCAAGGCGCTGGGGTATCAGGCTGAAGCCGGCATTTTGGTCATCCACGTGACCGATCCCATGGATGATGATCCGCCGCACGAGGATAAGAATGGCCCGCCGCCGAAACAGGCGCCGGAAGTAGGGATGTCGTACGTGGCCTATTTCCGCGGCGAGAAGCAGGATTCCCACCGGCCGATTACCTTCATCTATAACGGCGGTCCGGGTTCTTCGACCGTGTGGCTGCACATGGGCGCCTTCGGTCCGAAGCGCGTGGTGACGGCGGACGGCACGCACAGTCCTGCCGCACCGTACCGTGTGGTCGACAACGAATATACTTTGCTGGATGCCAGCGACTTGGTGTTCATCGATGCGCCCGGCACCGGATTTGGACATTTGCGCGGCAATGACAAGGAGAAGGCGTTCTTTGGCATAGACCAAGATGCGCATGCCTTTGCCAACTTCATCGTCGAATTCCTGTCACGCCACAATCGCTGGAATTCGCCCAAGTACTTGTTCGGCGAAAGCTACGGCACCACCCGCTCGGCCGCGCTCGCGGCGATCTTGGAGAACGAGAAGTCGCTGGACTTGAACGGCGTCATACTGCTGTCGCAGATTTTGAATTTCGACAACAGCCCCGATGGACCGCAGTTCAACCCCGGCATGGACATGCCGTATGCACTGGCGCTGCCCACGTATGCGGCCACGGCTTGGTACCACCACAAGCTGGCCAATCAACCCGCATCGATCGATACGCTGTTGCGCGAAGTAGAAGCCTTTGCGCTGACCGATTACCTGCAGGCTCTGGCGGCGGGGTCTACTTTGAGCGCCGAGCGCAAGTCGGCCATCGCCGAGAAATTGCATCAATACACCGGCCTGCCGAAGGACTACATTGAACGCGCGAACTTGCGGGTCAATG
>JAXDQN010000415.1:0-4435 GCA_034667865.1 Gammaproteobacteria bacterium | reverse complement strand
GCTCCAATCTTTCGGTCGCGGCGGCGTGTGCCCCAACAGATAGACGAGACCGCTACCTGCCTTGATTTCTAAGAGTGGATATTGCACCGCTGCAGATGCCGAGGACGTACCAGCAGCCAGAGCAATTGGGACCGCGAGGAGCGCGACAAGTGCTTCCCGCCGATCATAAGTCACCGCCGTGGTATTGCGCGTTGCGCGACGCGCAACAAGAGGGGCCTAACGTCTCATATGACGATTTGATCATCATGGGCCACCAGAAAGTTCGGCATACCGAATGGCGGCGCGTGCCGCGGATCCTTTAACTGTTAGTTTTCTGTACAAAAGCGGGTGGCTATAACCACCCGCTACGGCTAGCGTATGTGTGGTTATAGCCACCTGAAAATACACAGCTTTGATAAGAACTCCCCCCAAGCTCCTGGCCCTTGAGCTATCCGATCGCTACCTGCCGTGCTTACAACTGGCTGCCGCGGCATTTCGCACGCAACTTCCCAGCGACGGCTGGGTGAGGTGGATCCGCAAGTCTCTCGGGATGTCCATGGAAGTATTGGCGGGTCGAATGCACTTCAAGCAATCCGCCAGCGTCAAAGACCTGGAGCGCAATGAGCGCCTGGGCACCATTACCTTGCAGACGCTAAAGCGCGCAGCGGAAGCGTTGGACGCGGATTTTGTGTACGCAATCGTCCCGCGAAAGCCGCTCCGCGAGACCGTAGCATCGCGCGCGCGCGAACTGGCGGTGCAGCGCTTGGTGCCGAATTTGCGGACAAAGGCACCAGAACACCAAGTATTGAGTGACAAACAGATTGAGCGGGTGGACGGGTTGGCACGCACTCTCGAGAGAAAGCCGCACCTTTTATGGCGCTGACCGATTACCGATGTAGGCCGCCCGCGCGATGGCCCGCGCCAGGCAGTCCGCGGCCGCGGAGCCAATGCGACCGATGTGGGCAGGTCGGCTGAATTCCATGTTGAGTTGCAATTCGCCGCCCGACAACGCGAATACGGTGTCGCCATCGAAAGGAGTGTGTGCGGGACGCACGGCGCGCGCGATGCCGTCGTGCGCCATCATCGCCACGCGCTTACATTCCACGGTGGTTAGTTGCGCATTGCAGGCGACCACCGCGAGCGTGGTGTTCACGCCAGGTTGCAAGCGGCCGATCGCCAGCAGTCGCGACTCGTCCGGGGCAGGATCGCTTAGATCCATCTTGGTCGATGGTGGGCCGCCGCCGCCAAATTCGTCCTCGAGTTCGAAGGCCCACGCCCAATAGGTTTTCCCATCGGGCATCAGCGCGGACCCGACGGAATTCAGCGCCACCAGCGCGCCTACCATCAGTCCGTTGCCGAGATGCAGCGATGTGGATCCAATGCCGCCGTTCACGAGGCCGGCCCGCGCGCCGCGGCCCGCGCCGACGGCTCCTAAGGCGAAATCGACGCCGGCCGCCTGCGCGGCGCGGATGCCGAGGTCGCGATAGGGTGGGTCGAGTCCCCAGCGCTTATCGCCGCGGTTGGCTAAATCATGCAACACCGCGGCCGGCACAATCGGGATGGCAGGCGAGCCGGGACGCATCTGTAAGCCGATGCCTTGCGCAGATAAGGCCGCCGTGACGCCGTCGGCGGCGGCCAGACCGAAGACCGAACCGCCCGCCAGCACGATGCTATGAGCTCGACCCACCAGGTTTTCCGGCGCCAGCGCATCGGTCTCGCGCGAGCCGGGACCGCCGCCCCGAATGTCCACGGCGGCGGTGACGCCCTGGCCGCACAACACGGCCGTGACGCCGGTGCAGACCTTTTCGTCGGTGGCGTGGCCCACCGTCAGGCCGGCAATATCCGTGATGAGATTCTTGGGCCCGGGACGCGGCACTAGCGCGAGCGCGGCTGTGCGGCAATGACCGCCAAGCCCTGCAAAACCAGGTCCGGTACGGTCTCGCCGCGCGAGCGCATTACGCCCGCGACAATGGTCGCATCGCCGCCGGTGATGAACAGTTTAGGTGCCTTGCCTGCGTTCTGCTCGATAACCTGGGCTGCGCGATCCGCCAGGCCGGCGACCGCATACACGGCGCCTCGGGAAATCGCGGCGACGGTGTTATTGGCGAGCACGCCGGCCATCGACGGCGAACTCTGGCTGGCCGCCTTGGCAATGTCGCTGGTCTTGCTCATCAAAGCCTCGCGCATCATATGGATGCCGGGCGCAATCAGGCCGCCCAAATGCTGGCCGTCGGCGCCGACGCTGTCGACCTTGACTGCGGTGCCGGCATCGACCACGCACAGCGCCGCCTTGGCTTTGGTCCAGGCGCCAATCAAGGCCAACCAACGATCGGCGCCCAGCAGCGTCGGGTCGAGGTAGCCGTTCGTGAGGCCGTCGAACTGCGCCGAAGCGGTAATCATTTCCGCTTCCACCTTGAAGGTTTTCTTGGTGAGGCGTGCCAAGTCCTTGGCCATGTCGGTTCCGGCAACGTTGGAAACCAACACCCGGCTGGGCTTTTGAGTCGACTGGAACAGGGCTGCCGCCCAAACGGCCGGCTTGGCGCCACGATGCACGACGGCCTGTTGATCAGAGAGCCCGGTACTCGTCAGCCAGGCCCACTTGAGTCGCGTGTTGCCGACGTCGATGACCAGAATCATGCGTGTTTCACTATCTGTAGGGTCTCTCGGCGCGAAACGCGCAAGGATAACATTCGCGCCACGGCCCCTGTCTGCTAGTTGGTTGGCGCCGCGCCGACGATAGGCGCCGTGCCGGCGATGGGCGCCGCCCCGGCGACCACGTTGGAAAGCTCCTGGGACACACGTTCGTCGATTTCCGCGGCATTCTTCAAGTGCACCGGATAACGAATATGCGCTTCGACACCGGTCGCAGAGAAACTCAGCTGTACTTTCGGCAGCGCATCGCCCGCCATGCCGGTGGCGGTGGTCCTTTGTATTTCCTTGGTTTGGCGCAGGATCTCCTCATGGGAATCGGTCAACGCCGCGGTTACCGCCTCGATCAGCCGTTGTTTGATGCGCGCATAGTCGCTGCCTGCCGGCAAACTCAAGGTCATTTCATGCCAGGCGAAATTTACGCCGGGTATCTGCTTGAACAGCCCGCTGGCAACTTGAAACACAATGGAATTGGCGAACGCGACCACGCGGCCGGTGGGGCCGGATTGGCCTCGGTTGCCGAGTTCCATCAGGTGCAGTCTGACCAGCCCCAACTCGATGACTTCCCCGGTCACATCGCCGATTTGCACGCGGTCGCCGACGCGGATGCCGTATTTGCCGATCAAGAAAAAATAACCCACGATCGACACCAGCACGCTTTGCATGGCGACCGCGAGACCCGCGGTGATCAGTCCGGCAAAGGTCACGACCGAGCCGAGCTCGCTGGCAAAGGCGAAGCCAATGATGGCCACCACCAAAGTCCAGACTGCGATTCTTCGCAGCAACAGCAGCTGATAACGGCGCCGCGTATCGTGCACGTAATGGGTGACGCCCCGCCGCAGCAATTCGGCGGCAAAGAACACCACGGCCAGCAGCGCCAACAGAATTCCAAGCCGCAACCCCAGGGTGGCAAGGGCTTCGTGATATTGCTTGTTGACGATCTCGCGCCAATTGCTCAAATTGCGGCGGTATTGATTCAGCAATACGCCGATTTTTCCCAATGGAATGAGCAAGGACGAGGTTTCCTTGAATTGTTCCGTCAGCGCATCGAATTGCTCGCGTGTCTGATTCAAGACGGCGGCGTCGGCGCTGTCAGCCACGGTCGCCAAGGAATCGCCCTTGGCAGACATGGCCTTCAGCCTGTCGATGAGCGGTGTGCGCAATTCGGCAAAGGTATCCTGCAGGTCGCCGGTGCGCGCGTCGAGTCCGCGAATGGTGGAAATTTTCTCCGACAGGCGCATGACGTTCGTGGCCAAGTCCCATATGCCGAATCGACTCGGCACCATCGTCGCGGGATTCGCCAGCACGTTGAGGCTGGAGGCGGACGATGCGCCCGCTGAGCTGGCCGGGGCCGACGCATTGGTGGCGGCGGCGCTGGCTGCAGCAGCGGAATTGGTCGCCACGGGCAGGGTTATCGCCATGGCGTCAATCTGCGCCTTCAAGGCGCCGGGACTGAATCCATTGGTATCGCTGTCGCTGGCGAACGTCGACATTGTGCCGAGAAAATTTTTGCGCGCGCTAATCAGGGCGAGTTCGCCTTGCAGCTCGGATATCTTTGCGTTTAGCTCGAGCTTTTCCTTGGCGGACGCTGCCGCCAGTTTGCGGCGGTCAGCGTCCAGCTCGGCCTGCACGGCAACGCCCTGCTCAGTGAACTTATTCTGTAGCTGAGACAGGGATTGTGCGGTGGACGCCGCCCCTCCAGGACTCGGCGTGTTCGGCTGCTTGGCGAGCAGTTCCGCATTCGCTCTCGCAATTTCCAAGGCCAACGCCATGACTCGATTTGCCGCCTGGCGATTGTCGTACAAAA
>JAXDQN010000414.1:0-5321 GCA_034667865.1 Gammaproteobacteria bacterium | reverse complement strand
CCGGGCGCGGGGATGTAAAGACCCAGTTCCGTCCAGCGTTTTGCGGTCACGCCGGTCTCTTCGGCAAGTTCGCGCCGCGCGCAGACCGCGGGCGCTTCGCCTGGATCGAGCTTGCCGGCAGGGATTTCCCAGAGGAAATCCTGCACGCCGTGGCGGTACTGGCGCACCAGGCAGACGCGGTTTTGGTCATCGACGGCGACGACGGCGGCGGCCCCCGGATGGCGCACGAAATCGATGTCGTATTCACGACCGTTGGCGTAGCGCAGGCGCTCCACCGACACTTTGATGACCTTGCCGTCGTGGACGGGCTTGCTGGCAACTACGGTTGGCTTTTGCATGCCGTCACGATACCGGCCAAATTTAACTTTGTGTGATCTGGCTCCACGCGCTGGTCGGCCGCGATAGGCCATATTGGCCGAAGTTTTTCGCATATTGCATCAGCTTCTGGATATACGTACAGTACCGGCCCTTAGTTATGAT
Source organism: Gammaproteobacteria bacterium (assembly GCA_034667865.1). Lineage (GTDB taxonomy): Bacteria > Pseudomonadota > Gammaproteobacteria > Steroidobacterales > Steroidobacteraceae > Bog-1198. The sequence continues at coordinate 4,841 of JAXDQN010000414.1, read as the reverse complement.
GAAAGCCAAAACCAGCGCTTTTGACTCGCTGAACCCCTCGCAGCGGCGTGCAGCCACCTTCGGCACCGCGGTGCCTGAGAAGGGTGTCTCCGCCGGACCGCTGCTGATTCTGGCTGGCGCAGGCACTGGCAAGACCAATACGCTGGCCCACCGCACGGCGCATCTGGTGTTAAACGGCACCGACCCATCGCGCATCATGATGCTGACCTTCACGCGCCGCGCGGCGCAGGAAATGATCAAGCGCACCCAGACCATCGTCGCCGAAGTGCTGGCGGATAAGGGCAAGGCGGGGGATCGCAGCGTGATTTCCCGGCTGATCTGGGGAGGCACATTTCATTCGGTGGGCAGCCGAATCTTGCGTCTGTACGCCAAGCACTTAGGGTTGGATCCGAATTTCACCGTGCTGGATCGTTCCGATGCGGCCGACATCATGGATGTGATCCGGCATGAATTTGGATTTTCGGGCAAGGAAAAGCGCTTTCCGCGCAAGGATGCCTGCCTGGGGATTTATTCCTATCGGGTGAACACGCGGCTGTCGCTCAAGCAAACACTCGAGGAACAGTTTCCGTGGTGCCGCGAATGGGAAGCCGACCTGACCAAGCTGTATCGCGAGTACGTGGCGCGCAAACAGAGGAATCGCGTGTTGGATTTTGACGATCTGCTGCTGTACTGGCATGTGATGATGCAGACACCGGCGCTGGCGCAGAGTCTGGCGAAGAATTTCGATCATATCCTGGTGGACGAGTATCAGGACACCAGCACCTTGCAGGGCGAAATCGTCAGCGCGCTCAAGCCGGATGGCAGGGGCGTCACCGTGGTCGGCGACGATGCGCAAGCCATCTACTCATTCCGCGCCGCGGCGGTGGAAAACATCCTGGGTTTCGCCGATCGCTACAAGCCGAAGGCGGACATGATCGTACTGTCCCAGAACTACCGCTCGACCCAGCAGATCTTGGATTCGGCCAATGCGTTGATGGCGGATGGCTCGCGCCAGCATCGCAAGACGCTGATGGGCACGCGCCAATCCAATTCGAAGCCGTTCTACGTGGCGCTGGATGACGCGCAGGCGCAGGCCGAGTACATCACCGGCAAGATTTTGCAGACCCGCGAAGTCGGCGGGTCGCTGAAGCGACACGCGATTTTATTCCGCAGTTCGCATCACAGCGACGTGCTCGAAGTGGAGCTGGGCAAGCGCAACATTCCGTTCGTGAAATACGGCGGCCTGAAATTTTTGGAAGCCGCGCACGTCAAAGACATCATGTCGGTGCTGCGCTGGGCCGATAACCCGCGCAATTCGGTGGCCGGTTTTCGAGTGTTGAAGCTGCTGCCCGGCATTGGTCCCGCGTCCGCCAAGGAAGCGCTCGATCACTTCGAGGCGAAGGGATTTAGCGTCGCGGGACTGGCGACCTACGAGGCGCCCCAGCCGGTGAAAATGGATTGGAAGCGTTTTTGCGCCATGCTGGAAAAGCTCAGCGATCCCTCCACGCCCTGGCCCGGGCAGGTCGGCATGGTGCGCGACTGGTACAAGCCGCAGCTGGAACGCATCTACGACGCCGCATGGACCCGCATGGGCGACATCGAGCAACTGGAACAGTTGTCCGTCAATTCGCCGACCCGCGAACGATTCCTGACCGACCTGACTTTGGACCCGCCGGTGGCCACCAGCGATCAATCCAGCGGCGCCTCGAAGGACGAGGATTACGTCATCCTGTCGACCATACATTCTGCCAAGGGGCAGGAATGGGACATCGTGTACGTGCTCAATGTGTCGGATGGCAATTTCCCCTCCGAATACGCCACCGGCAATGCGGAGATGATCGAGGAAGAACGCCGCTTGCTGTACGTGGCGATGACGCGCGCGCGCAATGAATTGCATTTATGCGCGCCGCTGAAGTATCAGGTGACGCAGCAGCCGAAGAACGGCGATGCGCATGTGTACGGCGCGAAGAGCCGCTTCATGACCGACAAGCTGTTGGATACGTGCGAAAAGATTTCCATCCGCACATCCGGCGGCGTGGAAAATTTGAAAGCCGGCGAAGCGGCAACGGTCGACGTCGTCGCTCAGCTCAAAGAGATGTGGTGAGCTAAAAGGTTACCAGCGGCGTGAGCCGCCACCACCACGATCGCTGCCACCGCCTCCGCGGTCGCCACCGCCTCCGCGATCGCTGCCACCGCCACCCCCGCCGCCGTATCCGCCACCACCACCACCACCGCCTCCGGAGGGACGGGATCGAGGCGCGCGTTCCTGGGCTTCATTGACTCGCAGCGGGCGACCGCCCATCTGAAAGCCATTGGTTTGCTGGATGGCGTTTTGCGCTTCCCCTGCTCCCATGTCGACGAAGGCAAAACCTCGAGGCCGTCCGGTCTCGCGGTCGTTGATGAGTTTGACGGACTCAACTTTGCCGTGGCGCTCGAACAGCGCGCGTACTTCGTCTTCTGTCGCAGTGAAAGGCAGGTTGCCAACGTAGATCGTCGTCATTCAACTAATCTCACTTACAGATCCCAACACGCAGGCAACGATCCCGTGGCATCGTTGCCCGTACCTTCGGTCGGTAATGCAAAACCCGCCAAATCAGCTAGGCAACCAACCTACGGTCCGACTCTACGCTTTGGGAATATTGTTGGCAAACGACGGTATTACCGCGTTTCGAGCAGTTACGGCGCGCTATTCAACTTCGAGGTAGGCATAGCCGTTGAGCTCGTTTTCATAGAAGCGCTTCACCGCTTGAGCTTCGGTCAAGGACATGCGTCCTTCCTGAACGGCGCGTTCGCAGTCGCGGGCGATGCCCGGATACAGCTCATCGGTGTCGTACTCCATGTACTCCAGCACCTTGATCGCGGTGTCGCCTTTGACGATTTCTTCGATCCACCAGCCGCCGCCCTCCTGCAGCCGGATGTGCACCACATGGGTGTCGCCGAACAGGTTGTGCAAATCGCCCAGCGTTTCCTGATAGGCGCCCACCAAGAAGGCCGCCAGATAATAGGGCTGGTCGGGAATGAGTTCATGCACCTCTAAGGTGCGTTTGGTGGCGCGCGGATGCACGAAGCGATCGATTTTGCCGTCCGAATCGCAGGTGATGTCGGCGAGGACAGCACCGCGCGTCGGCTTCTCGGTCAGCCGCTGGATGGGCATGATGGGGAACACCTGTCCGATCGCCCAGCTGTCCGGCAGGGATTGGAATACCGAGAAATTGCAGAAATAAATGTCGCTGAGCGTGTCCTCGAGTCCTTCCAACTCTTCGGGGACGCGATCCAACTTGCGGCAGAAGTCGCGAATCTTGGTGCAGGTCGCCCAGTAGAGCCGCTCCGCCAAGCCGCGGAACTCGAGACTGAGATAACCCAAGTTGAACATTTGCAGCGCCTGCTCTCGCGCCTGCAGTCCGTCGTGATAGCACTCCACCAAGCGGCGTTCATTGACCGATCGATAGCTATCGAACAAATCCCGTACCGGCTGCGGCAATTCTTCCTTGCCGTGGTAGTCATCTTCCGGGCGGCCCGTGACCTTGAACTGATCCAGCTTCGAGGATCCGAGCGTGTCGAACACCAGCAAGCTGTGATGCGCGGCGATGGCGCGGCCCGATTCGCTCACGATCATGGGATGCGGCACGTTGCGCGCATCGCAGACGCTTTTGATGCGGTACACCACGTCGCTGGCATATTCGTTCAATGTGTAGTTCATCGACGATTCGTAATTGGTGCCGCTGCCGTCGTAGTCGACGCCGAGACCGCCGCCGATGTCGATGTACTTAAGGCCGGCGCCCATGATCTTGAGCTCGGCATACACATGGGCCAGCTCGTTGATGGCGTCCTTGACGCGGCGAATGTCCTGCAGCTGGCTACCCGGGTGGCAGTGCACCAGTTGCAGGCAGTCGAGCATGTCGCGCTCCTTGAGCAGCGCATACAGATCCAGAATCTCGCTGATGAACAAGCCGAACTTGGATTTCTCGCCGGCCGATTCGCGCCAGCGTCCGGCGCCTTCGCTGGCCAATTTGACCCGCACGCCGATCTTGGGGCGCACGTTGTAGCGCTCTGCGTGCTTTAAGATCAGGTGAATTTCTTCGTAGTTCTCCACCACCGGAATGATGGTGCGGCCGAGCTTGGTGGCGATGATCACCGCTTCGATGTAGCTGTCATCCTTGAAGCCGTTGCACACCACGATGCGATCTGGGGCGTTCTCGGTGATGGACAACACCGCCAGCAGTTCAGGCTTGGAGCCGACCTCGAGACCGAAGCCGAATTCCTTGCCGTAGCGATAAACTTCCTCGACCACCAGGCGCTGCTGATTGACCTTGATGGGGAACACCGCGGCGTAGCGGTTCTTGTAGTCGTTCTCGGCAATGGCGGTGCCGAAGGCTTCGGCCAAGTGGCGCAGGCGATGCGCCAGAATGTCCGAGAAGCGGATCACCACCGGCGTGTGCAGGTCTCGCGCCTTCAGGCCCTGCACGACGTCGTACAAATCGATTTCACGGGTGGCGTCCTGGTTGGGCCGGACCACCACATGCCCGTCGGCGTTAATGGAGAAGTAGCCCTTGCCCCACGCCTCGACCTGGTACAGGTCCAACGACTCCGCGACTTTCCAGCCTGGGTTAACCGGGAGAACTTTCGCGGGCGTGTTCATAATGCGCGCACGATAGCAAATTGACGCGGCATGTAAATGACGACTAGGACTAAATGTGCGGCGCCCGTCAGAAGCCGGCGGCTACGCGCCTCGTGAACACGCCCGCTAAAGTGCTTAACGCCCCGAGCCTCCCGTGGAAGGTCGCCGAGTCGCTGGACCTGTACCAAGTGGAAGCGTGGGGCAAGGGATACTTTTCCATCAACGCGGACGGCCACGTAGTCAT
>JAXDQN010000413.1:0-3239 GCA_034667865.1 Gammaproteobacteria bacterium | reverse complement strand
ACGCGCTCGCGCATTTCCTCGTAGTTCTCCAGCGCCATCACTGAAATGGCATCCGTATTGGCCTTGCGGGCGGCGTCGAACTCGGAAAATATCGCCGGCCACGAAGAGTTGCGCGCCACACAGGCGTCGAACTCGATGCAGTCCTCGAAGCAGCAGTTCATCCCTTGGCCGTGAAACGGCACCATGGCGTGTGCGGCATCGCCGATCAGCGCAGCGGCGCCGTTGTGGTGCCAGGGAAATGCCGACACTGTTCCCAAGAAGCCCACCGGATGAGCCTGGAACTCCGCCAGACAATTCGGCATCAGTTCGCGCACATCAGGAAAGGTTTGCGTCAGGAATCGATCGATCTGTGAGCCATCGGTCAGCGACTCGAAACTGATGGGTCCGCGTTTCGGCAGGAACAATGTCGCCGTGAAACTGCCGTCCTCATTGGGCAGCGCAATCAGCATGTGATTGCCGCGTGGCCAGATATGCAAGGTGTCGGGAGCCATCACGAACCCGCCACCGGAGCCAGGAATGCTCAATTCCTTGTAGCCGTGTTCCAAATCGGTTTCGGTGGCTTGGATCAGCCGCGCCTGGCTCAATTGCCGCCGCACGGCCGATCCTGCCCCGTCGGTTGCCAGCAAGGGCTGCATCGACACGCTTAAGAATCGATTCTGCTGAATGTCGCGTATCTCCGCGGTGCCGGCGGCAAAATCCGCCGACTCGAACCGATGTTCGAAATGAAAGCGAATTCCGGATTGGCGCGCCGCGATCTCCAGCAAGGCCTGATTCAGGCGAAAGCGCGACACCGAATAGTTCACCTCGTTGGGACGCTGCCCGTACGGCTGAAACAGCGTGGTTTTATTCTGGTAGTGAATCAGACGGCCGCGCATCGGCAATAGCACTGAGCCTAAATCATCGAATACACCGGCGGCCTTCAACGCGTGAATGCCGCGATCGGCGAGCGCCAGGTTGATGGTGCGACCGGATTGGACTGCGGATGCCCGCGGGTCGGGCCGCGCTTCGTAAACATCGATATGACTGAAGCCGCGACGCTGCAATAAGATGGCCAGCAGCGCACCCGTGGGACCGGCGCCAATAATGCTGATTGCCGCGGACTTATCCACGTACCGCCCGTTCCAGCGCGGTCACGGCAGCAAAGACCTCGCTGTACGAGTTGTATAGCGGCGTGGGCGCGAGGCGCAACACATCGGGCTCGCGCCAATCGCCGATGACACCCGCCGCAGTGAGCCGCTGCTGGCAGCGCCGCGCGTCGACGGAGGACCGCGCAATCCGCAAACTCAGCTGGCAGCCGAGCGCCCCCGGTGCATTCGGCGTTATCACTTCGACGTCCTGTCCGAGCTGTCGATGGATAAGGTCGCGCAGGAATGCCGTCAGCGCCGTCGACTTGCGCTGCAGGGCCATCATCCCAGCGCGCTGGAAGATCTCGAGCGATGCCAGCAAGGGTGCCGTGGAGAGGATGGGCGTATTGCTGACCTGCCATCCTTCAGCACCTGCTATCGGGTTGAAGTCGGGCTCGAACATAAATCGCGCCGACTTATCATGTCCCCACCACCCGGCGAAACGCGGCAGTGCGGCATCTTGGGAGTGGCGCTGGTGCACGAAGCAACCGCCCACCGCCCCGGGTCCGGCGTTCAAGTATTTGTAGCTGCACCAAACGGCGAAGTCGGCATTCCAATCGTGCAGTCGCACCAGAGTGTTGCCGATGGAATGCGCGAGATCCACACCGACCTTGGCGCCGGCCCGCCGCGCGGCCGCGATCAGAGGTTCGAGGTCCAGGGATTGGCCGGTCAGATACTGCACCCCAGGCAGCAGCAGCAGCGCCAGGTTTTGACCCTGTGCCTCGATTTGTGCGATCACATCCTCGGTGCGCAAAGTCTGCTCGCCGACGCGCGGCGCAATCTCGATCAAATGCGTCGCAGGATCGAGGCCGTGAAAGCGCAACTGCGAGACCACGGCATAGCGGTCGGAGGAAAAGGCCGACGCTTCCATGATGATGCGATTGCGCGGCCCGTGCGGCCGAAAGAAGCTCACCATCAGCAGGTGCAAATTAACCGTGAGCGAATTCATGGCGACCACTTCCGTGGGATCCGAATTCACCAATTCCGCCAGCGCTACCGCGGCACGCTCGTGATATTCGATCCAGGGACGCTCGGCTACGTGGTGCCCCAACACACCCAAGCGGCGCCAATCGGCCAATTCCTGTTCGACATACTGAGCGGCGGATTTGGGCTGCAACCCCAACGAGTGACCGCACAGATACAGCAGTTTGCGACCTTCGGCACCGAACGGGTGATGGAACTCCGCAGCAAAGCTCGCCAGCGGATCGGCCGTGTCCAATGCCAACGCGTGGCTTGGATTGAGCAACCCGTCTTTCAGGACGGCGCCTGCATCACGGTGCCGCACACGCTGCAAGTCCGAGAGGTTAGGTTGGAATAGAACCGCGCGAAAACTTCCGGCAGCTGCGTTTCGATCTGGCTCACGGGCACCCGTTCCAGATGGAGCTGGTGGCCGCAGTTCTCGCAGTACCAGGAAAATCCATCCAATTCTTCCGGTCGCCGGCGCCGCTCCACGACGATACCCACGGTCCCTGCCGGGCGCTGCGGCGAGTGCGGTATTTCGCGCGGCAACAAAAATATTTCGCCGGCGCGGATCGGCACATCGACGACCTTTCGATCCTGGACGGTCTTCAGCACCATCGCCCCTTCGATCTGCAGGAAAAGTTCCTCGCTGGGATCATGGTGGAAGTCTTTGCGCGAATTTGGGCCGCCGACCGCCATGACGATGAAACCGCTGTCTTCAAACAGTAATTTATTGCCCACCGGGGGCTTGAGCAGACCGCGATTCTGATCGATCCAGTGCAGTAGATTGAACGGTAGGGCGAGTGACATGCCTGCATTATAGCGGTGCCGTGAAACTTCGCGGCTCCAAGTCAGGTCATAGCTCTTGGAGGAAACAATATGCGGTCAGTTTTGGCGATTGCGGGGGCAGGGCTGCTGCTGTTGACCTTGCCGTTATGGACGGCGGCGGCGCAGACCGGCGATCCGGTCGCTGCGGTTTGGAAAGAGCAGCATCTGACCTTTACTTACATGGGACGTACCTCGCGTTACTCCTGCAATGGACTGCGCGACAAAATGCTGGCCTTGCTGATGGATCTAGGTGCTCGGCGCGATATGAAAATAACGCCCGTGGGGTGCTTCGAAGACAGGCCCTCCACTCGACCCGGCTGGCTAAGT
>JAXDQN010000412.1:0-3601 GCA_034667865.1 Gammaproteobacteria bacterium | reverse complement strand
CGGGCCGGACCCGGTGCAAAGCCGTTCAACCTGTATCGCGGTGCCCTCAGTTTTCTTCCTTCAAACTCTGGGCCCCAGTCACAGGGCCGAATCACTGCTTATATATCGCCGACCCGCGCAGCGACGTCAACGGGTGAATCCGCGGCGTTTACGCAGTTTATCGCGACGCAGCCAGCACTGAGTCCGCGTGCTGATGCGACGCATGGCGGATCATGTCCAGGGCTGTCTTCGCGTTCGCCTGATCACCATCGTTGGTCAAAATCGTGAACGTGAGAACAATGTCGCCGGTCTTGATGGTGCCCTGCCGCACGTACTTCCACTCTCCAGCCGCCGGCGATTTGTCGGTGGCATAGAAATAGTATCCGCGGGTGCTCGGCCCAACGAGGTTGCGGAAAGCGACCGAGCTTTGCGCGGCGCCGGACTCCGCGCCTTTCGCTGCGGACGTGACTACCGAGCGAATCTTGGCATCGTCGGGCAGCACGCGAATCGCATCGCCCCAGATGGGGGTCAACAGCATCTGAAAGGCCGCGCCATTCTTAGGGGCAATCAAAATAGTCTGCGGCGAGTCTCCGGCCGGCGTCTTTACATTGGCTTTCCAATCGCTGGGAACATTCAGAACCAATGTGCCGTGATTGGGCAGCACGAACTGTTCAGGCGAGGCGGCCGCGTTGGCAGAAAAAGCCGCAAAAAGAGCAGTCACGGCAAAATATCGAGCAATAGCGGGGCGCATAAATTAATCCTTGGGTGTATGTGGCTGCGGACTGCAGAATTGCAATGCGCCAACAGAGTCGGCGTGGTGCTCTTCGGTAATGACCTCATGTCAAAAGTTCCAATCGAGACGCCAACTCGATCGACATATAAACACGCGTGACTTAAAGGCCACAAGTGAGAAATAAACGGCGACGCGTGAGATATTTTGATTTAGACGCAGTTCACATTTCAGTTTGGCAGCGACTTATTGCCAATAATCAGCGGTTATCGTGCCTAACCTTAGTCCTTTGCCAACTGCACCACCATCTTGCCGGTATTCGCGCCGCTGAACAGGCCGATGAGCGCGCTCGGCGCAGACTCGATGCCATTGACGATGGTGCTGCGGTACTTGATGCGGCCGTCCTTGATCCAGCCCTTCATCTCCGACAAGAACTGCGCGCGCTTGGCTTCGAACTCGTAGAACACGAAGCCGCGAATGTTCACCCGGTTGTAAATGATGTTCGACAGCGTCGTGACCGGCTCCGACACGGCGCCGAAGTTGTTGTAGGCCGAAATCATGCCGCACACTGCGATGCGCCCCAGCGCATTCATCCTTGGCAGCGCCGCATTCAGATGCTCGCCGCCGACATTGTCGAAGTACACGTCGATGCCCTTGGGCGCGGCCGCCTTCAGCGAGTGGCGCAGCTCACCCGACTTGTAGTTGATGGCTGCGTCCAGCCCAAGCTCATCCTTGAGCCAGCGGCATTTGTTATCGGATCCGGCGCTGCCGATCACGTAGCAGCCTTTGATCTTGGCGATCTGTGCGGCGATGCTGCCTACCGCGCCGGCTGCGGCCGACACGAACACATTCTCGCCGTCTTTCAGCGCACCGATGACCAGCAGTCCGCCATAGGCCGTGAGACCCGTCAGCCCCAACACACTCATATAGGCCACCAGTGGCATGCCGTCGGGGTTGAGCTTCGTGAGGCCTTTTACGTCGGAGGCGAAGTACTGGCGAAATCCATTCATGGACTCGACATAGTCGCCTTCTTTGAAGGAGGCATGCCGCGACTTCAGCACCCGGCCAATCGCGCCGCCCGTCATTGGCGCATTCAGCGCCTGCTGGCCGGCGAGCCGCGGTCGCATGGCGGGGTCCACCGACATGTAGATGTTCTCGACGAGGACTTGGCCATCGCCCGGATCCGCGACCTCGGTCTCCACCACCCGAAACTGCTCAGCAGTCGGTAGCGCCTGAGGTCGATCGACCAGATGAACTTCCCGGCTTTTCATGTTCCTTTCCTCAACGCGTGTTGCCAGCGACCTGATTTGAAGCGCCAGATGAGCATCGAACCCTTGAGCATGTAGTCGCCGATGATGGAACCGTACACCCACACCACCGGCAGATTCAGCGACACGAACACCGTCGCCAAGCCGCAGCGCATGGCGATCAGCCCCAAGAACGAGGTAATCAACGGAAAGCGCGTGTCGCCCGCGCCGCGCAGCGATCCGCCGATGGCCATCTCGACGCCCAGCAAAGGCAGCATGGCCGACATGATATAAGTAAATTCCAGCGTGTGCTGCTCGCCCAGCCGATCGGAGCCGAGGAAGAACACCGCCAGCGCCGGCGCATTCAGCACAATGATGAGGCCGATGGCCGTCATGGCGCCGACCGCCATGCCGCAGGCGCGCCAGCCACTGCGGGCCGCGCCCGCTGCGTCACCCGCGCCGAGATGCTGTCCCACCAACGTAGCGCCGGCCACCGAGAATCCCACACCCACCACCATGGCGGTGTTGAGCATGTTTACGCCGACGTTGTACGCCGCAAAGGCTTCCGTACCGTAGTAGCGGCCGATCAAGGATAGAAACAAAAAGAATCCCGACTGCAAAACCACCTGCTCGAGGGCCGTCGGATAGCCGATGTGCAGCAGCTGACGATATCGCGACCATTCAAAGATATGACCGCGGTGAAACTTGATGGTCAATTTCTGGCGCATCCACAACGACACCAGCACGGCCCCGCAAAGGCAGAAGGACAGTCCGGACGCAAACGGCGCACCGGCAGCGCCCATTTGCGGCGCGCCGAACTTTCCAAAAATGAAAATGTACAGCAGCGGCAAATTCACCACATTGATTGCGACGCCGAACAGCAAAGGCGTCCAGGCGTTGCCCGCAGCCCGCAGCGCGCTGGAAAGAATGATGTCGATGGAAAAGCCGACGATGAAGGTCGCCAGCCAAAAGATGTTCCGCGACGCCAGTTCCGAGGTGGCTTGATCCAAGCCGTAGACCTCGGCGATCTGATGCGAGAACACCATCCCCAACAGCATGATGGCCAATCCCACCATGCCCCCAAGCATCAACGACGACGAAGTGATCCGACTGGCTTCTTCGCGCTGCCCCGCTCCCCAAGAACGCGCCACCAAGGCGGTGGTGCCGACGCCAATGGCCATCAGCAATGCCTGTAAGGAGAAGAACACCCGCTGGCCGGCTCCCAGTGCCGCCAGCGAAGCTGCGCCAAGATCGCCGACGAACTTGGTTTGCACCATCGCTACCAGAGAGAACAGGAGATTGGAGGCGATTGCAGGAATGGCCAGCTGCCAGATGGTCAGGCGCTTGTGCACTGCCGGCTGTGCCGCCGCTGCGTCGTTGGTGATCAAATTTCCAATGCCACCGGCTTCTTGAACCAGAAGGTGAGCACCGTGTAATAGACGACGCCGATGGCCAGCCAGCATGCGCCCATGATTTTCGCAATTCTATCTATCTCGAACAGCACGAACAGAATGATGGCCATTCCGACCAGCGGAAATACGATATGACGCAGCCAGTCTCCGCTGCGCTGCCGTACAAAGTAGTGGTTGATCACCGACAGATGCAGCAGCACGAAACTGCTCAAGGCGCCAAAGTTGACGATGGC
>JAXDQN010000411.1:0-2870 GCA_034667865.1 Gammaproteobacteria bacterium | reverse complement strand
ATGATTAAGCCCTGGCTATTGCTTGCAATTGGATTGTTGAGCGCCGGCATCGCGGCAGCCGACGAAGGCGGCATGGAACTGCAGCACTCCGGCGCCGACATCGACAATGTCGAGTCTCTACAACGTGGTGCGCGCAACTTCATGAACTATTGTTCAGGTTGCCATTCACTCACGTACGTGCGCTTCAATCGCATGGGCACCGACCTTCACATCCCCGAAACGGAACTAGTGAAGAATTTGATGTTCACAACCTCCAAGGTCTCCGACGGTGTCAATATTGCAATGTCGAAGACAGATTCCGAAGCTTGGTTCGGCAAGCAGCCGCCTGATCTATCCCTCATGGCCAGGGAACGCGGCACCGACTACATCTACTCATTTCTGAAGGGTTTTTACGTCGATCACGCGCGGATTTGGGGCGTTAATAATCTCTATTTGAACAATGTCGCCATGCCGGACGTGCTGGCCAGTTTGCAGGGTTTACAAAAACCGGTGTTCAAGAATGAACCGGATGCGAACAACAGTGCCCATATGGTGCTGTCGGACGTCGAATTAATGTCCCCCGGCGCGATGAAGCCGGAGGAGTATGATCAATTCGTCCGCGACATCGCCAATTTTCTGGACTACGCCGGCGAGCCGGTAAAGGCCAAGCGCCAGTCCATGGGCATTTTCGTGACGCTGTTTTTGCTGGTGTTCTTTGTATTCGCTTATTTATTGAAGAAAGAATATTGGAAGGACGTCCACTGACGCAGCGGGACCGTCCCGTCAATTCTCTTTTGAGGAGACCGCGTAGTGGCACGTCGTTCGGTGATGACCTTATTTTCAGCGTCCACCGATCCGTGGAGTCATCGCACGCGCCTGGTGCTCGCCGAGAAGGGGATCAGCATCGAGTTGATCGATGTTGATCCGAACGATCTGCCCGAAGACTTGATCGATTTGAATCCCTATCACAGCGTGCCGACGCTGGTGGATCGCGATCTGGTGCTGTACGACTCGCGGGTCATCATCGAATACCTGGACGAGCGATTTCCGCATCCGCCGCTGATGCCCATCGATCCGGTGACGCGTGCACAGTTTCGCGTGGCCTTGTACCGCGTGGAGCGCGACTGGTATGGGCTGGCGCATGACATCGAACTTGATCCGCACAGTAAGACCGCGGAGCACAGCCGCAAGGTATTGGGCGAGGCGATCTGCGCCAGCGCCGAAGTGTTCAAGGCCAAGCCGTTTTTTCTGAGCGATGAATTCTCGCTGGTCGACGCCAGCATCGCGCCTATCCTGTGGAGGCTGCCCGCCTATGGCATCGAATTGCCGGTGCAGGCCATGCCCATCACCAAGTACATGAATTCAATTTTCGCGCGTTCTACGTTTCGCGCCTGTCTGACCGAGGCTGAAAGGGACATGCGCCATTGAAGCCGCGGCGACCTTATCTGCTCCGGGCGCTGCACGAATGGATCTCCGACAGCGGCGAAACACCGCACATCGTGGTGGATGCTTCCGCGGAAGGCGTTACCGTGCCGCGCCAGTACGTGAAGGACGGCAAAATTGTTCTCAACGTGAGCTTCTCCGCGACGCAGCTTCTGAAGCTTGGAAACGATTTCGTCAGCTTCGAGGCGCGCTTCGGCGGCGTGGGCTTTGCGGTGCAAGTGCCGGTGCGGGCGATCTTAGGGATCTACGCGCGCGAAACTGGGCAGGGCATGATTTTCCCCGAAGGCGATGCCGATCCGGATCCGACGGATTCGCCGCCCGCGAGTCCCACGACCCAGCCGCCGACGAATGCGCCGAAGCGGCCGAAACTGCAGGTGGTTAAGTAGTCAGCCCGCACGAAACGCGTCTCGCACCCAGTTGATTTGGTGCGCACCGTCGGGCGTTCCTTCTACTGCAACTACGTCAAAGCGCAGGGAATGCGAGCGCCATTCACGGTGCGCCTGCAAGAAATATCGAGTGGCGCGGATGATCTTGCGCTGCTTGCGCCAGGTGACCGATTCCAGCGCTCCGCCAAAATCTTTACGTGCGCGTTGGCGTACTTCGACGATTAGCAGCACATGGTCTTTGAGCGCGACAATGTCGAGTTCTCCCGCTCGACAGCGCAAGTTGCGCGCCAAGACCTCCACGCCTCGTTCCTGCAGATAGCTGACCGCGAGCGTTTCGCAATGCAATCCGCGCTGCATGCGGGGGTCTGTCATGACTCCAGCATGCAGGTTGCAGCGCTGACCTGTGCATGGTGAATGCGGCCAAAGCGTACAGTTACCCGTGGACGCTCGTCTCGATGACTCTGGGGCTGTTCAAAATGGTGGCCGTCATGATCGCGCCGTGCTCGGTGAAGGCGAGCGGGAGCTTGCGGCATGTCGGGCAATATCGAAACGGCATGAATTGGCTTACCTATCTCTGGTCACTACGAAAAGGCGGCATACGAGCCGAACTTTGGTCAAAAACCCTGCTGCGTGAATCAGAGTGCTGGCATTTTTGGGTCTAGATTTTGGGATGGCAGGATAGGCTAGCGCCAGCAATCTGATACAAGTGGCGCCTGCAAACCTTTCCTGGCGGTCTACGACTTCTTGTCGAGGTCAGCGGTGCATCCGATGGGCCGGCGCTTCGGCGCCGGCGGGTTCATCAGTTCGCGGATGGCCGAGAGGATGGCGGTGATGGCCTCGTCGTGTGCGGCGAGTTTTTTGTCGATCCGGGCTTCGAGTTGTGCAAATCGTCGGGCGAGTTCCTTGTTCGAGCTCAACAGTTCCCGCATACGCACGAAAGCCCGCATGATCTCGATGTTGACGGCGATGGCGCGTTCGCTGCTGAGGACCGAGGAGAGCATGGCCACGCCTTGCTCGGTGAAGGCGTAAGGCGGATAGCGGCGGCCGCCGCGAGCTGGCTTT
>JAXDQN010000410.1:0-2562 GCA_034667865.1 Gammaproteobacteria bacterium | reverse complement strand
ACTTTCGGCTGTTCACTCAAGTGATTTCGGGTTACGACTGGGGCAGCAATACGCCGGCACCGCCAGTGGATCAAGACCCCGCCGCCCTGCAGCAAGCATTTCTTGACTTTCGGACCGACAACACGAGTGCCGCGGATCCCGAGTATCTGGTGGTACGGGCCGGCCGCTTCGCGATGACCTATGGCTCCGGGCGGCTCATTGCGACGCGTCAGGCGCCCAATATTCCCTTCAAATTCGATGGACTCCAGATCATCGGCGCCGCTCACGATGCCAAGATCTACGCCTTTCTAACGAACCCCGCTCGCGAGAAGAGAACCGCGTTTGATGACGATTTTCCGCATCAACTCTTCGGCGGCGTGTATGCGACCACGCCACTGATCTCGTCGGCGCTCGGTTTGCGCGCGGACATCTACTACCTGTACTACCAGAACGATTCCGTTCATTACGCCAATGGAACAGGCCCTGAAGTCCGCAATACCTTTGGCACGAGGTTGTTCGGGAAGGTCAATGGATTCGACTACGACATCGAACCCATCATTCAGACTGGAAATTTCGCGGGACGCAAAATCTTCGCTTGGACGGTGGGCTCAACTGTGGGCTATAGGTTTGAGGAAAGTCCTCTCAAACCGCGTATAGGCGCGGATTTCGACGTTGTGAGCGGCGATTCTGGCGCGGGTCACTTCGGGACCTTCAATCCGTTGTTCTTCAAGTCGGGATACTTCGATGATGCGAGTCTTGTACGACCGAGCAACATTATCGACATTCATCCGACACTCCAATTGCAGGTGCCCCACTCGCTGCTGGTGACTTTTGGGAGCGATCTGATCTGGCGCTATACGCGGCGCGACGGCATATATGGACCGCCCGGAAACCTCGAGTTGCCTTCGGGCGGAGCGGGCAGATACCTCGCAACGACCGCCGAGGTCTCGGTCCAATGGCAGCTCTCACGACACCTTTCGTGGATTGGCTCCTACAACCGTTTCTTCACAGGAAATTATGTGCAGTCCGCCAAGGGCCACGATGTCGATTTCTTTGGTACGTGGGGAACCTTTACGTTCTAAGAATGAGACCTTCAGTCCCGACACTGCTGAGCTTCAACGGCGGTTACGTAGACACAGTGGGATACCTGTCCTTGCAAGGCCTATTCACTGCGCACGTAACCGGCAATTTCGTAACGATTGGAGCCGCGCTGGTGCTCGGAACCTCAGGTATAGTCGCAAAGCTGCTGGCGCTGCCGGTGTTTTGCATGATGATCATCGTGACGCGGCTGGTTAGTTTCAAGCTGCCGGCACGTTGGCCGATCCTTGAAACGATGTTGACGCTGCAGCTGCTCCTCCTGCTTATTGCCGCAATACTTGCGATCGCAATGGGTCCATTCACTAATGGTGACGGCGCGCTCGCGATCATAGTGGGCATGACGTTGGTTGCGGCGATGGCAATTCAAAACGCTGCGAATCGTATTCACTTAAGTGCTGCTCCGCCGACAACTATCATGACTGGTACAACGACTCAGATGATGATCGATATTGCGGATTGGATTCGCGGAGTCCCAGGAATTGCAGGTGAAGCTCTTAGATCTCGGTTACGGCGCATGGGTGTCGCCGTCGTAAGTTTCGCCGCAGGCGCCGCGGCCGGCGCATTACTCTTCAAATCGATCGGCAGCTGGTGTTTCGCGTTGCCGCCCGTAGTCGCATTCTTGGCCAGAATCACCGCCAAGTCTTCTCTGAACGCTCCGAGCGTCACGCCCGGGCCGCAATCCGCAAGCACGTAGGAACAGTGCGCAGGGTTGTAGATCAGGGGCGCAACGCAGCGACCTTCTGCCCGAAAGCCCCCCATAGGGGGGATTGGGCAGGTCGTGGAATTTCCACAGAATTCCTACAAATGTCTAACCGCGCCAGTGGACACCGATGGATTACGTGATGCACGCCGCCAGCCCCGATCGGATGTCCCCGAAGATCACCAGTACACCACGGGCATCTGCAATGTGGCTGCGAGCAATTGCGATGACCGGTGCCGCCACGTTGTTGGCGTCATGCAACGAGGGGGTGCTCGATCCGCACGGTCCCGTGGGCAAGGCAGAGCGAGTCATTCTCTACGATTCGACCGTGATTAGGCTGGCCGTCGTCATTCCGGTAATCGTGCTCTCGCTGGTTTTCGCCTGGTGGTTTCGCGCCAAAAATAAACGCGCGCATTACCGGCCAGACTGGGAATATTCGGGTCGAATCGAGATGATTATCTGGTCCATTCCAGCGCTCATCGTTTTGTTTCTCGGCGGCATTGCGTGGACCGGGTCGCATGACCTTGATCCCCCGGCGCCGCTTGCAGACTCTACGGCACCACTCGATATCGAAGTCATTTCGCTCGACTGGCGTTGGCTTTTTATCTATCCGCATGAAGGCATCGCGAGCTTGAACCGCTTGGTTGTCCCGGCGGGAGTGCCGCTTCGATTTCGCCTTACCGCGACGACGGTCATGAATAGCTTTTTCGTGCCTCAATTGGGCAGTCAGATCTATACGATGCCAAACATGGTCACTCGGCTCAATTTGAAGGCCGACCAACCCG
>JAXDQN010000409.1:0-5325 GCA_034667865.1 Gammaproteobacteria bacterium | reverse complement strand
GATACACCGTGCCATAGGTAGGACGGGCTACGGTAGTGAAGGTCTCGTTGACCGCGGGAGTGGTAGCGGCAATTGAGTCGGTGATCTCAACGACTTGATTAGGATCTGCGCCTGTGTCGCCCGCGGTGCTGTTGGTTGCGGTTACCGCCCACAAGGTTACCGTGCCATTGCTATTGACCCGCCCAGCGAGATTTCGCAAACCGATGGTGGTTACCTGAGGCCAGTTGCCATCGCGGCCGGCCAATGGCCCGTAGCTCTGGCCAATCAGACCCGTCTGGAGGACATAAGCCAATGACCAACTTCCCGTCTTCTTATCCAAAACCCACTTCTGCAGACCCGCATGGAGCGATGCGTCGGTTGCGTCATTGGTTCCCTCATCAGTGACGTAGAGAGTCGTCGGGTTGGCGAAGAATAGAGCGAATGGCGCAAAATCACCGCCGGTGACACGCGAGGAATCCGTCGGAAAGCCGTTCAGGATCTGGACCGCGGCCGAGCCGGCGTTGGCGACCGTCGGCAAGACATTACCCGCGGAGGGTCCTACATTCGGCACCGGTACGAAAGTCGCCGGATACTGCGGCCCCGTGGTGATCGTGTAGACGGTTTGCACGCCGTTGCTGCCGCTGCCCTTAGTGAAGTAAATCGCACCGTTGAATTCGGTGATGCCGCGGAAATTGTCGTCCTTGCCGGCCTTGTCCGCTTTGCCGCTGTTCAGCAGGAACGTCAACAGCGGATTGACCTCCGCAGAGCCCGATCCTCCTGTAACGACGGGGATTGCCGGGGTGACAGATGCAATTCTCGCGTCGATCGGGTTGACCACTTCCACGCCCGTCGTTTCTGTGACATCGGGGCTGGTGCAGTTCAATTTCGATGTGGTCTGATCAGCGCTCGTGCATCCTGCTGCACCGAAGCTGCCGGCAGAACCCGCGTTGGAGTTGCCAACGGTGTAATACAGTCCGTTGGAACCCAGCAGTGCGGCACGGCCGTTGTCACCACCATAGTTTTCGGTCGGGGTATAGGCAAAGTGATTCCGGTCGTCCAGCGCGACGATAGTTCGGTGGAAGAAATGCGAATTACCGAAGAACATCGTCACCGGATTAGTGGGATCCTGACCCGCCACTGCGTCCGCATTGGACACATCCAGCGCACCGACGCCGGGGCTGCCCACAACCGAGCCCGCGTAGCCTTGGAAAACCAGATGTCCGCCATTGCGATCACGCGTGAAGTTAAGCGCTAGCTCCGACTTAGATGGAAAGCTAGTTACGACCTGATCCGCTGGCACCTGCAGAATGTCAAAAACGTGACCGCTGTGCGGTTCAACGTCGATCAGGTTGATCGGAGAGGTCACGCCAAAGTTGGCGTCTACGTTGGCATTGTTCCAAACGGTCACATAATTATCATTTGAAGCCGGGATCGATGGCCCTGGCAACTGCGCAGTTGAACTTGAAGGGTTTAGGTGTGTGACCGCTCCTGTCTTTACATAAGTGCTGCTGCTGATGACAAGCGTATTCGGCTTGAGGAACCCATCGTCGTCCGCAAGGGCAAGACTTGATACCGCAGCACAGCCAACCAACAGCGAAATCGCCCTAGAAATCGATCGAGTCATCGTGAGTCCCCATAAAGTGAATGCAGGCGAGAAGGCTCCCGCTTTGGCCCGCAAAGCTACGACACGAATGTGACAGATGGATGTCAGCGAGCCTTGGCCGGCCGGAATTGAACTTGACCGTAAGCATCACGCGAACTCGCGGCATCTCGCCCATTGGATTGAGCTTGCCGTACTTCCAGAGCACATCAGTTGACATTTATGTCAATACATATGTATTGACATATGGTGCCGGCGCAATGATACTCGCACCATGAAGGCCCAATCGAAAAGCTCGCAACTCCAAATTCGGGTTTCGAAGGCTGAGAAGGCGATTATTCAGCGCGCGGCAAAACGTGCCGGTATGGACATGTCTACTTACGTACTGAGTCGGCTCATCTCCGCACACGCGATGCGCTTTCAGGAATGCGTTTCCGCTGCCGCCGGCGCAAAGTGGTCGTTCGGCCTCGCCGAACTCAATACCCTGCTCACAAAGCTTTCTTCATTTGAGCTCACGCAAGCGGTAGCGTCAGCACCGGCTGTGCCGCTTTCACCATTCATCTGCAACTACGTTGCTGCGATGGTCGAACTTGCCTGCGCGCGCCGCGCAGTCCCCGTCCCTCCCTGGACCCGTGCAGTCGTCCCCTTGGAAGATCCCTGGTTCGCGAACACGTCTAAGTCTTTGAGGTACTACCTACTGACGGCCTCCCCAGCGCCCTTCCGCCGTCGCAACATCTTTATCGATTCAAGCTTAGGATCCAGGGTCTGACCGATATGGAACTCACCTCCGAGGACATGCAGCGTTTGTTCGCACTTCTAAATGAAGAATTGCGTACCAGTGAAACGCGGGGCGAGATCTACCTAGTGGGTGGCGCCGTGATATGTCTTGCCTATGGCGCTCGCGAATCCACACAAGGTGTCGACGCCGCATTTCGTCCCAGCGCCATCGTGCGGCATGCCGCCGCGCGCGTCGCCCAACGTGTCGGCCTCGAGCCCAACTGGCTTAACGACGGTGTGACAGGTTTTATGAGTGCTCGAGGCGACCTTGCGCCGTTTTTGGAGCTTGACTACCTTCGAGTGATGTTAGCCGAGCCAGGCTATCTATTGGCCATGAAATGCATGGCTATGAGGCTCGGCGCGGAATCACGCGATCAAGATGACGTCCGCTTCTTATTGCGGCTCTTGGATGTTCAGAGCGTGGATCAAGCGGTCAAGATAATCACCAAGTACTATCCGCCGGAGCAAATTCCTCAGAAAACGCTATACGCAATTCCGGATCTTTTGCCCATTCAAGACTAACCTAAAGATCTGCAGATCTGCCGATGCCGACTGCGAGCGTTGTGCATTACACATTGAACCGAAAATGCATGACGTCGCCTTCCTTGACGATGTATTCCTTGCCCTCGAGCCGCAGCTTACCCGCCTCTTTGGCGCCGGACTCGC
The DNA here is from genome assembly GCA_034667865.1 of Gammaproteobacteria bacterium. Lineage (GTDB taxonomy): Bacteria > Pseudomonadota > Gammaproteobacteria > Steroidobacterales > Steroidobacteraceae > Bog-1198. The sequence continues at coordinate 2,303 of JAXDQN010000409.1, read as the reverse complement.
CCTTGTAGGCAATGTAGTCGTCGTAGGCGATAACTTCCGCGCGGATGAAGCCTTTTTCGAAATCCGTGTGAATCACGCCCGCAGCCTGGGGAGCGGTGGCACCGGCATGCACAGTCCACGCGCGCACTTCTTTGATGCCCGCTGTGAAATAAGTCTGCAACCCCAGCAAGGAGTAGCCGCCGCGAATCACACGATTCAACCCCGGCTCATCCAGCTTGAGCTCCGCCAGGAATTCGGCGCGATCGGCTTCGTCGAGCTGCGCAATCTCCGCTTCGATCGCCGCGCACACCGGCACGACAATGGCCCCCTCGCCCGCCGCAATTTCGCGCACGCGATCCAAACGCGGATTGTTGCTGAAACCGTTCTCATCGACATTGGCCACGTACATCACCGGCTTATCGGTCAACAGATGCAGATCACGCAGCAGCGCGTGATCCAAGGGATCTAGTTTCAGCAATCGCACCGGCTTGGCCTGATTCAGCTGGACACGCACCTTCTCGAGCAGATCGCGCGTTTTGATGGCGTCTTTATCGGCAGTTTTAGCCGTCTTCACCGCCTTCTGATAGGCGCGCTCGACGCTGTCTAGATCGGCCAGCGCCAGTTCGGTGTTGATCACTTCGATGTCGCTGGCCGGATCGATCTTGCCGGCGACGTGAATGATGTCGTCATTCTCGAAGCAGCGCACCACATGCGCCACCGCATCCACTTCGCGAATGTGCGCCAGAAATTTGTTGCCCAGTCCTTCGCCTTTGGAGGCGCCCGCAACCAAGCCTGCAATGTCCACGAACTCCACCGTGGTCGGCAGAATTCTCTCGGGATGCACGATGGCGGCGAGTTTTTCCATGCGTGGATCGGGCACCGGCACCACGCCCACATTGGGATCGATGGTGCAGAACGGATAATTCTCCGCGGCTATTTGCGCGCGCGTCAGCGCGTTGAACAGCGTCGACTTGCCGACATTGGGTAGACCGACGATTCCGCAACGAATGGGCATTAAATTTTTCCTACGCGGCTGTGCAGCCGCGTCATGGCGCGCTCGGCGCCTTGTTCGAACAATAACGGCATGACATCGGCCGTTGTGCTGATGGTCTCCAAAATCAAGTCCTCTTCGGTACGCGGCGCGCGCGTCAACACATAGTCGATGACTTCCGCTTTATTCCCCGGATGGCCGATGCCCAGCCGTAGACGCCAGAAGCCTTCGCCGATATGCGCAATGGTGTCGCGCAAGCCATTGTGGCCGCCATGACCGCCGCCCTGCTTGAGGCGCACCGTGCCCACGGGCAGATCCAACTCGTCATGCGCGACCAGGATTTCCTCGGGAGCAATCTTGAAAAAATCGCTGACCTGACGAATCGACAGGCCGCTGCGGTTCATATAGGTGGTCGGCTTGAGCAGCATGATTTCGCGATCCGCGATGCTGATGCGCGCGGTCTCGCCCGAGTACTTGCGGTAATCGCGGAACTCTCCGCCGTGGCGCCGCGCAAGCAGGTCCACGAACCAGAAACCCGCATTGTGGCGTGTCACCTGATGTTCAGGACCTGGATTGCCCAGGCCGACAATGATGCGTAACGGTAAACCAGCCATCGATACCTACCCAGCCTTAAAAACACCAAGGGCCGTCGGTTGACGGCCCTTGGTTACTCAACACGCAAAGAAAGCTATTTCTTAGCGTCTTTCTTCGCAGGTTCCTTCTTGGCTTCATCCTTCTTCGCAGAGTCGGCTTTCTTCGCCGCATCCGCGCCTGCCGCTGCAGGAGCCGCACCCGCTGCCGGTGCCGCCGCGCCTTCCGCCGGCGCACCCGCCGCCGCCACAGGCGTCTCGACTTCTTCGGCACGTGGGCTGTGAATCGCCACCACCGCCGCATCTTCCTTCGCCAATTCCACCAGCACGACGCCGGCGGGGATCTTCAGTTGCGACAGGTGGATGCTCTCATTGAGCGACAGGCCGGAAATGTCCACTTCGATGAATTCCGGCAGGTCCTTCGGCAAGCAAGATACTTCCGCTTCGTTACGCATGTGCGACACGAGGCCACCCTGCGACTTGACGCCGGGCGAAACTGCCGCCCCTGTGAAGTGCAGCGGTACGCGGATGCGAATCTTCTCGTTCTCTTCCACGCGCTGAAAGTCGATGTGCACGATGGCATTCTTGAACGGGTGACGTTGCACGTCCTTCAAGATCGCCGCCTGCGTCTGATCGCCCACTTTCAGGCTCAAAATGGTGGAATAGAAGCGCTCGTTCTCCAACATGATCATCAGTTTCTGATGACTCAAGGTGAGGCTGCGCGCGGCAGTGTGCCCGCCGTA
>JAXDQN010000408.1:0-3149 GCA_034667865.1 Gammaproteobacteria bacterium | reverse complement strand
TGACCCGCGGCGACGTCATTTATACCGTTGGCCGCACAGCAGAATCGCTGCTATTCGTGCAAGTGCCCCAGGCACAGAGCGCCTTGGTGTCAGTCGACCCCCGCGACGGCGCCGTAGTCGCCTTGGTTGGGGGATTCGACTTTAACCAGAGCAAATTCAACCGGGTCACCCAGGCTCGCCGCCAGCCGGGGTCGGGCTTCAAGCCCTTCGTCTATGCCGCCGCCTTCGACAAAGGCTTCACGCCGGCCAGCGTGGTCGTGGACGCACCCGTGGTCATCGACGAAGAAGGCAAGGACCAAGCCTGGAGACCCAAGGAATTCGAAGGCAAGTTCGCAGGTCCGGTGCGCCTGCGCGATGCCTTGGTGTTCTCGAAGAACCTGGTCTCGGTGCGCCTGATGCGAGCAATCGGCGGCGACTACACCCGCAATTACGTCACGCGCTTCGGCTTCGATAAATCTCAGCTGCCTGACGATCTGACCATGGCCTTGGGCACGGCTGAGTTGAGCCCGATGCAGGTGGCGATCGGCTATTCGACCTTCGCCAATGGCGGCTTCAAGGTGGCTTCTTACTATATAGATCGGGTGGAAGATGCCGGTGGCAAGATCCTGTCCCAGGCCGACCCCGCGATCGCATGCCCCCAGTGCGGCCGGGCCAGCGATGCTCCGCTGCCGCGTTCGGGCGCGGCGCCCAACTCGCGCGCCAACCAGATCGACGAGGCGGCGCACGATGGCAAGAGCTTGATTCAACAGAAGAATCTCGCGCCGCAAATCATCCGTCCACAAGTCGCCTATCTGCTCGCCGACATGATGGCGGATGTGATCCGCCGCGGCACCGGCCAGCGAGCGCGGACACTGAATCGCGACGACATCGCGGGAAAGACCGGCACCAGCAATGAGGCCCATGACACCTGGTTCAACGGCTTCAACGCCGACGTTGTGACCCCGGTATGGGTGGGCTTCGATTCCGACCGCTCGCTCGGCGGAGGCGAGCAAGGCGGACACACAGCCATCCCCGCTTGGACCTACTTCATGCATGAAGCGCTGGCCGGTACGGCGCGGCACCCCGTTCCCATGCCTGACGGCATCGTCAGCGCGCGCATCTCGCCTGACACCGGTCTGGCCGCGAGTTCAGACAACCCGCGGTTCATCATGGAAAAATTCATCGACGGCGAAGTGCCGAAGTCCGAGTTGTACGAAGGACCGAATCAGCAGAACCCGATGACGGACGCCGATAAACCGCTATTCTAGGAGCCCATGCCCAAGAAGTTTTCGCAGCGTAGTGAGGATTTGCGCCGCGCCCTCGCGCAAGAAGCCGCGCGAATCATGGCCGAGCATGGCATCGAGGATTTCCTGCAGGCCAAACGCAAGGCGGCCGATCGCCTCGGCGTCCAGGATGTCGCGGTGCTGCCCAAGAACATTGAGATTGAAGATGCCTTGCGCGCGCATCAGCGACTGTTCGGGCGCGACACGCACGACCACACCTTGAAGGAACAGCGCCGCATCGCCTTGGACACCATGCGCATGCTGGCGGAATTCCAGCCGCGCCTGGTCGGCTCAGTGCTCACCGGCACCGCCACCAACTACAGCGACATCAACCTGCATTTGTTTGCAGACGCGTCGGAGTCCGTTGCCATTCGCCTCATGGATATCGGCGTACCGCATGAATTCTATGAACGGCGGGTGAAAATGGACGCAGAGCGCAGCGTCAACTACCCCGCGCTGCGCTTCGAAGCCAATGGCCGCACCGTCGATGCGACGGTGTTCCCCATCGATGGCATCCGCCAATCGCCGTACTCGCCCGTGGACGGGCGGCCGATGAAGCGCGCCGATGCCCGCGAAGTGTCGGAGCTAGTTGGCGTGAACTGACGAAGCAGCAGTTCTGAGTTTTGGCGCGCTACGCTAGTTGGCGGCTTTCCCTTTCCAAACTTCCATGACATCGGGCGAACCCTGCGATCGCACGCCGCCTTCGTTCAGGATGTCATCGGTCGCAGCCAGCAGTGTTTCGCGCGGAAATACCAGAGACTCGCCACCCTTGGCGCCGAACTCGAAGGTAACGAAGGGATCCTTAAGATCGCGCAACACCGCAACCAAGTGCTTCAGGCTCTTGATGGGCGTGCCGTTGACCGAGTACACCACTGAGCCGGTCGGATTGCTGTAGCCGATCGCCAGTTTGTGGGGGAAGAACGGCGAGGAGACGATCACGAGTTCTTGGAGTTCCGGCGTCGGCGCGTCGTGGGCGCGAATCACCAGAGGGCTCTTCTGGAATGCCAGTACCCGCATCAGATTGGCATTGTTTTCGAAAACGCTCAAGAAATTGCGGGTGAGCGACGAGAACACCGCTGGACCGTAGACGAAATACGACGGGTAGTCGCCTTTCAGATCGATGGCGAGAGTGGGGTGATTCGGTGAGACGGGTAATTCGACCTTGATGGTTTTGCCGGCGCGCACCAAGGTGAGCGGCAGCTTGTCGTTCTTCACCACGCGCTGAATCATGTATTGAAAATTGACGCGCAGCTCTTTGTCGATCTTCACCATGCCTTGATTGTCGATGGGCGTATCGCCAATGTGAGTGATTACGTCCCACTCCTTCAGTGGATAAGACGCATCGTCCTTCTCAGGGCGGTGCACCACCATGCCCTCGACCTTCTTATCGAGCTTGAGGAAATCACGCAGCGCCTGATTCTCGAAGGTCTGCAGATCATCGTAAATGTTCGCCTTACCGTCATAGTGACCGTCGGCAATGTCGCTCAGGAATAACTCGATCTCTTCATTCGGGATGACGTAGCCGATGTTCTGCGTCTCGCCGGTCACCAAGTGGCTGAAGGCTAGCCCGATCATCTTGTCGCCCGCGATAGCCGGGCCGCCGCTGTTGCCCGGATTGATGGCTGCATCGATCTGGATACGCAGACCGAAGGTGGGATAGTTGTACTGCGCGAATTCGATGCGCGAGACGATGCCCTTGGTGATGGACAACGAGGAGCCGCCGGTCGGGAAACCGTACGTGAGGACCGAATCCTTGATTTGCGGCAACTTGTTGGCGCGCGCCACGGCCGGATGGCTATCGAAGAAACTGGCATCGTCTAACTTGAGCACCGCCAGATCGATGCCTGGCGCGATGGCCTCGACGGTGGCCAAGATCTTGTCGCCGGC
>JAXDQN010000407.1:0-10953 GCA_034667865.1 Gammaproteobacteria bacterium | reverse complement strand
TGGCGCCGCGCCGTGGCGCCGGATTCGGGATCCGGTCCGGGTCCTCGGCGATGACCTTGGCTTCAGCGAACAGTTTTTGATAGAGCGAATCGTTGTCGAGAGCCGCGACCGTTTTCGCATTCTCAGTTTTCACCCACTGCATGGCGCGCTTGCCGTGGGCGTCCTCCAGCCATAGGAAGGGATCCTTCGCGTCGGTCGCCGATTTTGCGAGGGCACTGAGCAGTATCGTGGCCAGCACGGTGCTCAGAAAGATTGCTGTGCGCATTTTTATTTCCGTTCAATTGTTGAGCCAGGCAATGGCGCGGCATTATGACGCAACGCGCCGGCGCGGCGAGCAGGCCGAGCCGCCAGGTGATTGGATTTGACATAAAGTCGGACCGGCTGTTTTCATTGACACTGTGTCAATTAGTGACTATCGTTCAGTCGATGTCCTATATTGCCGAACGACGAGTTGAGGAGAAGGAGCGGCGCCGAGCCGAGATCCTCGACGCCGCGGAGGCCCTTTACGCGAAGCAGGGGTGGGAGAGCGTTACGGTCGAACAGGTCGCCCGGGGGGCCCGTCTGTCTCGAGCCCTGGTCTACGTTTACTACCGCGACAAACAAGAACTTCTGTTTGCGATTGGCGAACGCGCGATGGGTTTGCTGCGGGACCGCTTCATGGCCGCCGCCGCCTCGCAAACCTTGGGCATTGAGAAGGTCGAGGCTATCGGCCGGGCGTACATGGGCTATGCCTTTGAGTTTCCACATTATTTCGATTTTCTATCACGATTTCACGCGCACTCGCCGGCCCATGACCCGGGTTCGCACGATTTGGCCTGCCAAGCGTGTGGCGATGAAGCCATTTTGGTGGTGGTTGAGGCCATCCAAACGGGCGTCAACGACGACAGCATCCGCAAGGACATCGGTGATCCCATGATGATGGCGGTCAGCCTGTGGGCCTTCTCCCATGGCTTGATCCAACTGATGATGGTGAAAGGCAGCGATATGACACGGCTCGGCTTGGGCATTCCGCAGTTGAGTGTTTATGGATTCGATCTGCTGCGGCGAACGGCCCAAAGCCAACTGGCCCCAGCCGCAACGACGTAGTTTTTTGCCTGGAAATTGACACATGTCTAATAACTACACACCTGAGAGATCATGTGTCCACCTGGAGGAACGCTGCTTCCTGGGTTTAATGCTTGCCGCCGCAATGGGCTTGTCCATGCTCGGCGCCGCACCGGCGAGCGCACAAGCGCCGCCGGGATCCGTCGAGGAAGCAGTGGACGGCTTGGTGGCCGACGCCTTACAGGCAAACCTGGAGTTGGATGGCGCGGGGGCGACCGTTGCGCAACGCTTGGCCGCTCTCGATCAAGCGCGGGCACTGTATCTCCCGTCATTGGATCTGTCGGCGCGCTATTCGCGCGGCAGCGGCGGACGCACCATCGATTTCCCCGTCGGCGACCTATTGAATCCGGTCTACGCCAGCTTGAATCAGATTACCGGCACCTCGCAATTCCCGACGGTTCCGAATCAGCAAATCAACTTTCAGCGTACTCGCGAGCAGGACACCGAACTGCAATTCACACAACCCCTGTACGACCCGCGCATCAGTGCGGGACGCGCCGCCGCGCAGTCGCAGTATGAGGCAGCCTCTGCCGGCCGTATGGCGCTGGCGGGGCGAATCGAGCGCGACATGCGTGAGGCGTATTACCGTTGGCTGCAGGCTCGGGCGCAAATCGGCATTTTCGATGCGACATTGGAATTGGCCACTGAGAATCGACGCGTCAACGATAGTTTGTTTCGCAACGGAAAAATCACCCGCGACCTGGTGTATCGCGCCGAGGCCGATCAACTCGAGGTCGCACAATCGAAGCTCGGCGCGCACAACAGCGAACGGCTTGCACAAAGCTACGTGAATTTGTTGCGCAACGCGTCCTTCGATCGCCAGTTGCCGGTAGCCGCGGTCGCTGACCCCGATATCGAAAGACTGCGCAATCAGCTGGCGCAACGATCGGCACAGCCGCAATTGAGCTTGAGTCCGCTGCAAGACTCCGCCGTCGAGCATCGCTATGAACTGCGGCAACTCAATGCCATCGCCACCGCAGCCGCCGCCGGCGAGCGACTGGCGCGCGCTGCATTCAAGCCGAAGCTGGCCTTCGCCCTGGACTTGGGTACTCAGGGCGAAACCTACGGGCTGTCGAGCGATGATCGCTATCTGCTGGCCTCCGTGGTGTTGAAATTCAATTTCTTTGCCGGCGGCGGCGATCAAGCCGGCATCGCAGGCGCGCGCGCCGTGCAGCGCGAAGCGCGGATCAACCGCTCATTTCAGGAACAGCAGATTCGTTTGCAGGTCCAGCAAGCGCTGCAGGACTTCGAGTTGATGCAGGCCTCGCTCGGCACCGCGGCCAAGCGGGTGGAAGCTGCCGATGGCGCCTTTCGCATCGCCTCGCGCAAGCGCGACTTGGGCCAGATCAACCAGGCCGAGTTCATCGACTCGCGCCGCGCAATGACCGATGCGCAGCTGAATCTCAACGTCACGCGCTTTGCCGCGCTCAGCAGTCTCGCCGAACTGGAATACGCGCTCGGCGCGGGTAGTCGTCACGTACCGCCGGAAGTACAGCCATGAAACCACACAGTCTGATCAGTTTGATCTTGGCCTCGGCTGCCGCGCTGCTCGTCGGATGCTCCAGCAAGGGCAGCGAGATTGCCAGCGTCCCGACACGGGCGGTAAACGTCGCGTCGGTAAAGATGGCCACGCTCGACAATACATTGCACGCGGTCGGCCTGCTGTCGCCCAAGGATGAGGCAAGACTGTCCTTCAAGGCCGGTGGAGTGATCGAATCCATCAGGGTGGAGGAGGGTCAGGCGGTAAAGGCAGGGCAAGTGTTGGCCGCATTGAAGCAAACCGAAATTGGCGCCTCGGTCGAACAGTCGCGCCAGGCGACCACCAAGGCGCGGCGCGACTTGGAACGCGCCAAGGCATTGCTCGCCGATGGCGTCACCACGGAGGAGGGTGTCCAGGATTTGACCACCGCCTATGATGTTGCGGTGGCGGCGCAAAGCGGCACCGAATTCAACGCCGCCCACTCTCGCGTCGTCGCATCCGCGGACGGCGTGGTGCTGCGCAAGCTGGCGCAGACCGACGAAGTCGTGCAGGCGGGTCAGACGGTTTTGGTGTTGGGCGGCGCCAAGCGTGGCTGGGTTGTGCGCATCGGCTTGGCCGATCGCGACGTGGTACGCACGCAAATCGGCGATGCCGCGCGCATCGAATTCGATGCCTGGCCCGGTCAGAGCTTCGCGGGCAGGGTCACGAACATCGCCTCGGCCGCAGATTCCGGCACCGGCACCTTCACAGTGGAACTGCAGGTCGACCCGGGCGGCGCGCGATTTGCCCAAGGGCTGGTGGCCAAGGTGGCGTTGAGTCCGCAGGGCACTCAATCCGTCAAGGTCATTCCGGTTCAGGCGCTGATCGAGGCCAATGACAAAGAGGCTGGGGTATTCGTTCTCGACCCCCAACACCTGGTGGTGCATCGGGTGACCATACAAATCGGGCGCATGAGCGGTGGGCAGATCGAAGTGCTCGATGGTTTGGCAAACGATGCGCAGGTGGTGACCGACGGCGCTTCGTTCCTTGAAAATGGTGAAGCCGTGCGCGTGGCGGCGAAATGAGCATCTGGGCATTTGCGGTCCGCCGCTGGCAATTTACGCTGGTGATGTTTGCGTTGCTGGTGGCGCTGGGCTTCGCCAGCTTCTCGAACATAGCGCGCTCCGAGGATCCGTTGTTTCCCTTCCCCGCGGCGACCATCACGGTGGTCTGGCCCGGCGCAAACCCCGCGGATATGGAACGGCTCATCGTCAAGCCGCTCGAGGATGCGATCAACACGCTGGACAACGTCAAGAAGATAGTCAGTTCTGCCTTCGACGGCTTGGCGGTGGTGCACACCGAGTTCTTTTACGGCGGCGATCCGGAAAAGAAACAGGACGAGGTGATTCGCGAATTCAATCGCATTCGCTCCTCATTGCCCGCCGATCTGGCGCAAATCGATATTCGCAAGGCCAGTCCCGGCCTGGTCAACATCGTGCAAATGGCGCTGGTCAGCGATGCCGCAAGCTGGCGCGAGCTGAAAGAGAAGGCAGAGAATCTCCAGGATCTGTTCGAGACCGTGCCGGGCGTGCGCACCTCCGAAACTTGGGCATACCCGACTCCCGAGGTGCGGGTCGCCGTCGACCTGCAGCGCTTGATGCGCACCGGAGTGCCGCTCGACCGGGTCATTCAAACCATCCAAGGTCAGAATCAGAACGTGCCGGGCGGTTCCGTCGACGTCGGCGTGCGGCGCTACAACCTGCGCACCTCCGGCAGCTACAGTTCCCTCGAGCAGATCGGCGACACCGTGGTGGGCGCGGGGACCGGCGGACTGGTCAAGGTGCGCGACATCGCTGAAGTCTCTTGGGAGACCGAAGAGCAGGCCTATACCGGCCGCTACAACGGCAAACGCGCGGTGTTCATTACCGCCAACCAAAAAGACAATACCAACATTTTCAAAGTGCGCGACGGCATCTATGCCAAGCTCGCGGAGTTCGAAAAGACCTTGCCGGCGAACATCAAGCTGGAACGCGGCTTCGACCAATCGAAGAATGTATCCAATCGGCTCAATCAGCTGGGCGAGGATTTTGCGATTGCCATTGCGCTGGTGCTGCTGACGCTGCTGCCACTAGGTTTGCGCGCCGCGGGTGTGGTGATGATTTCGATCCCCTTGTCGTTGGCGATCGGCGTGGCATTGTTGTACGTGACCGGGTTTGGGTTGAATCAACTGTCCATTGCCGGCTTCGTGCTGGCGCTGGGATTGCTGGTGGATGACTCCATCGTAGTGGTGGAGAACATCTCGCGTTTCGTTCGCAACGGTTATGGGCGGATGGAAGCAGCTATCGCCGCCACCGATCAAATTTATCTGGCGGTGCTCGGCTGCACGGCAACGTTGGTGCTGGCCTTTCTGCCGCTGTTGTTTCTGCCGGAAGGACCGGGTGAATTCATCCGCTCCTTGCCGGCCGCCATTTTGTTCACCGTCGTGGCCTCGCTGTTCGTGGCATTCACCATCATTCCATTCCTCGCAAGCCGCATGCTGCGCGACAACGCCCGCTCGAGCGCGCCCGCCGGCCCCGTATCGCGTGTGGTGGCGCGATTCGACGACTTGGCCGACGCGCTGTTGCATCGCGTGATGAAGGCGATCCACTCGGTCTACGGCCCCGCGCTGCGTTGGGCCTTGGCGCGGCCAAAACGTACATTGATCGCCGCTCTCGGGGCTTTTCTGTTGGTGATGGCCACCGTACCGCTGATCGGTTTCAGTCTGTTTCCCATGTCCGACGTCCCTGAGTTCATCGTGCGAGTCGACGCCCCGGACGGCGCCAGCATCGTCGAGACCGACCGTGCCCTGCGTTTTGTCGAAGCGCGTCTGGCGGAGCATCCGGAGGTCAAGCGTTACTACACCAATGTGGGTCACGGCAGTCCATTCGTGTACTACAACTATTTCTCTCAAGGCCGCTCCGCCAATCTCGGCGAAGTCTTCGTCGAATTGAACCAGTTCGACGCCAAGCGCACGCCAAAGCTGGTGGAGTCATTGCGCGCGAATTTCGCCGACTATGCCGCCGCCCGCATTTCCATCAAGCAATTCGTGCAAGGCCCGCCGGTGGATGCGCCGGTCGCCTTTCGCATCGTGGGACCGGAGATCGAAGGGCTGCGCAAGTTGGCCGGTGAAGTCGAGCAGGTGCTGCGAGCGACGCCCGGTACACGCGATGTGAACAATCCGGCGCGCTTGCAGCGCACCGATCTCGATCTTGGCATCGATACGCAGAAAGCCGGTTTGTTGGGGGTGTCGGCGCTCGAAGTGAATCGAACCGTGCGTCTCGCGGTTGCGGGCTTGTCGGCAGGCCAGTTTCGCGCCAGCAATGGCGATGAATACGACATCACGCTGCGATTGCCGATGCACGAGCGGCCCACCATCGAAAGCCTGGACGGCATCGAGGTGAGTACTGTGAACGGCCGGCAAATTCCGCTACGGCAGATTTCAAATCCGCATTTCGAGACCGTCACGAATTCCATCAATCGCTACAATCGCGAGCGCCAGATCACCGTATCCGCCAACACCGAAGCGGGCTACAACATCGCACGGGTGACTGCCGACGCGCTCAAGCGTCTCGGCGCGGTCGGCCTACCGCCCGGGTATCGCTTCGTCGTGGCGGGCGACGTCGAGGCGCAACAAGAGAGTTTCGGCGGCCTGTTGCCGGCCGTGTTGGTGGCGATCTTCGGCATCATGGCGGTGTTGGTGTTGGAATTCGGCAGCTTCCGTTCCACCGTCATCGTCGCCGGCGTCATTCCCTTGGGGGTAACCGGCGCACTGCTGGCGCTGCTGGTCACGGGCTACACGCTGTCCTTCACGTCCATCATCGGCATCATCGCGCTGATCGGCATCGAGATTAAAAATTCCATCTTGTTGGTGGATTTCACCAATCAATTGCGCCAGCGTGGCACGTCGCTGGACGACGCCGTGCAAGAGGCCGGCGAGGTGCGATTCCTGCCGATTCTGTTGACGTCGCTGACGGCCATCGGTGGATTGCTGCCGCTCGCTATACAGGACTCGGCGCTGTACTCACCGCTGGCCATTGTCATCATCGGCGGACTGATTACTTCAACCCTGCTGGCGCGATTGGTGACGCCGGTGATGTACAAACTGTTGCCGCCATCCGTGGATGCCATGAGGCAGATGGCCACGCCGGCGACGGCGCAGGGAATCTAAGGGAGACGTATCCTTAGGGCGGGGCCGCGCATCGTGCTCAACGTTCCGTACACCGTCGCCTTCGCCTTGAAGGTCGAGCAGCTCTGCGGCACGGCGCCAGAGCCGAACCGTCATACGATGGAGATGTATCCTATATGGCAATACTCATTGGCATCTCGGTTCGAATATATCTGAACGGTGAGTCCCTGCGATTTCGCCATCAATAGCGCGGCCGCGTAGGCGGTGTAGTTGGAATCTGTGCTGTTCAGATAGGCCCAGTTATAGGTATTCGCACACATGGCTGCAGGTAGATAGACTCGGAACCCGGAGTTTGCACCATCAGTAACGTCTATCTGTGTTAGCACCCCAGTAACGTAACCGTCCCAAGCCAGTGACAGGCTCGGTAGCGCGAATAGCCCGGTGCACAACAGAATCCACTCTATTTTACGGTGTAGTAGGCGCATCGCTCTCTCCCTAGTAAACAGAAATTTAGCATCCAGATGCCCAGACTCGAAGCCCACTTCCTTTCAAGCGATATCCTCGCTTGCAATGGCGGAGTTGCTCAAGAAGCGGAACCAGATCTCCCGCGACACCTAAGCTCCAAGCATACCGCTGCTGTGGGCTGTCAGGATATGTTCTGAGGGACGATCGATGGCGCATCAGTTCATCCTCGGGAAGTCGTCAAGGAAGACTTAAAGCAGAATGCCGCTCCATGTGGTGATTCTGGCGCATCCGAGGCGAGTCGCCGAACCGTCTTAAGCCGACGAACTGATAATGAATCACCCGAAGGACGGCGTGTGCGTGAGGCAACATGCCTTCTACTTGCCATCTATTCATTGGTTGGGGTACTGTCGCTTGAATTGTGGAGGGAATCACATGGGAACAAATTCAAAGAAGGAATTTCAATTTCTTCCGCTATCCCTCCTTTCTGCGATCAGGTTGATTTCGAATAATGGGTTCGTGGTGCAGTCGCATACCGAAGTAGTTGGAGATCTCCAACTGCCCAGATGTGGCGAAGACTGTGTTTGTCGCTGTGGCGGAGGTTCCGCGCGCTGACCCCGTCGCGCCAAATATCCAAGGTCTGCCATGACGCACCCCCCAGATCGGATTTGGTTAAGTCTACACGACGCTATCGTCAGCCAAATCACATTGTTGTGATCACAGGCGCCGTTACAGTGGAAGGTTTGCAGTGCACACGCGGGGATTAATCACGTGATCCTGGAGTCAACTCGCTTCAGAAGGAGATAGAAGTGAATGCATTCGCAGCGGTGAAAGATTCTGGAGGTTTTCGTCGAAAATTGGTTGCTGCCATCGGAGTCACAGTCATTTTTGTTGGCAGTTCGGCAGACGCGACTTACAACGCGAACCTGACTGGCAACGTCATCTCCTTGGCGACGTATGACAATGGAGAGGTTCTAGTCATCCTCAACAACCAACCTGCTTCAAACGGAACCTGTACGCCAACCTTCTTTGAGCTCGATCCGCCAGGAATTACTGGTTCGACAATTGCTAGTGACGCAGCATTCAATCGTATGTACGCGAGATTGGCTCAAGCATACGCAACAGGAGATCCAGTTAATATCGGTTACGACAACGCGGGTAATTGTGGGTTCGGAGGTTACATCCGCGTTTATCGCACTGGCTAGTTCGGGCGCGGTGCGACGCTCGATAGCTTTTTGGCGTTAGTTACGTGGCTTCAGGCGGCGGAGGCTTCGTCGTGATGGACATTCTTGTGCTGTCGATGAACGCAAAGGAGTGGAAATATGTTGCAAGTTAAGATTTACGCTCGCAGGATTTTTTTAGTTGTATCGTGCCTAGCGATTTGGCCATGCCCAGCTTCGCGACAACTCAGGTTGCCGGGGTTGTCATTCAGAGTCTGCGCATCTATGCAGGGGCTAGCGCTTCAGGGGCGTATGTAATCATATCGCCAGTTCTGCCCGCGGGATCCTAAGGCTGCACAGGTTCGCCTGCGAACCAACTATGGATCGACTTTTCTTCGCTTAGTAAGCCGGACGGCAAAACACTATATGCAACCGTTTTGGCTGCGTACCTCGCTGGTAGAGCCCTTGGTTTCGGTTTTTCAGGGTGTGCGGAAAGCGGGCAGGTTCCTTTGGTTTATCGCGTTGATGTATTGCCCTAGAAAAAAATCGACGTCGTGCGGCATATCGTAGGGAGTTGGATATGAAAGTTGTGGACTCTTTTTGGCTCGCATTCGGGTTGTTGGGGCTTGGTCTTGGCAGCCAGCTGCCGACTTCTATCGCAGAGGCCAGTCAAACCACGGCGACTGTCGCTACCGTTCTGGTTTGGAGCAGTGGCAATTTAGTGTACGTATATCCCACAGTAAGTATTACGGGTGTGCCCGCTTGCGGCGCAGCGATGCCCTATTATTCGTTTTCATACTCCAGGCCTATGGCCAGCGCCTATCTAGCGGCGTTGCTGTCAGCTCAAGCACGGGGATCCACGATCACGATTTACGGCACAGGTACCTGCACAGATCAATCGATTTCCGAAACACTAGATTACTTCTCGATTAACTAATTTGAATAGTCGGCGTTCCGTGCGCGATGAGTCCACGGCCGCGACAGCCTGGGCAGTTCATATTTGCGCCTGATCATTCGAAGCTGGAGCACGTTACGCAACGAGAGTCGTTTTGGCTGCTCGTTTTATGACCTCCAGCAAAAAGGCAACCTACGTTACAGGGAGGCAATGATGCATTCACCATCTCTACCGACACTGGGCGGCGATACCTCCGTTGGAGATGATGGCGCCATAGCAATTGGACGTCGAGTCGTCGTAGTAAATCATGACCTGGCGGCCTGTAGAAACGGCAGTGAGGCCAGACGCCAGGAAGGAATTTGTATCGTGGCCGTGACTCCACTTGAGCCAATCGAGAAAGAGGTGCCCGAAAACCAGACGTGTTGCTTCAACGAACTTGTCAAAAAGCATTTTCATCCCTGAACAGATCACTGAGTGATTCACTTCTTGTCTGGACGATAGCGCCGACTCAATAAGTAGTTCAATAGATAATGCAATCTCGCGGCCTTCTGTCCGCGGTGGGTTGATTACCCCGGATTCGCCGCTCTTTCCCGTCCAGCAAGTAATGCAGCGCGAGGCAATCGGCCACATTCGCCGAGAGGCCAACACCGTGTGAATGAGCTTCGTACGGCTACCGACTCCGCCGTGCGCCTTCATCCCAAAGTACGCAGTTCCGGCTTGAAGATGACGGAGTATGCGCAACGTGAGGGCTTTGGCGCAAACAAATAACAGGTCGATTGCGTCGACAAATGTATCCCCAACCGCTAGGCACGAAGCCACAAATTTTCTGTGGTTTTTGGAGTCATCAAAAATGGAATGCCACCCGCGTGTGCTCGTGCTGGCACCTCACAGCTAGAATCGGCTCTGTAGAAATTGGACTCGGCTTTGATCTACGTCGAATTATTTTGCAAGAAGTGATTGTTAATTTCTAAGATACAGTTTAGGTTAGTGAGGGAAAGGGATATGCATTTTGTCTGCGGACGAAACCTGCACAGGGAGTGTAATCAGTGAAAAAAACAAGCCGGCATGTAGCGTCTCAATATGTGGCCGGTAGAGCGCGTGCAGAAAGCCTACCTCGCCATCGTCCGAGCGTCGATCGTATCGAAATTCCTTATCAGAGCCTTCCCAATGCTGGCAGCACGCGTGTCAGGCAAGAGCGTGCGGAATCGATTTCTATTGCTGCTTGATCATATTCGTCGCGGGGAAAGGATAGTGAAAAGCAATAATTTGACGATGGGTGCAAAGTTAGCAACTAGGACAAACGACAGCATCGGGCATCGATGCAAGATAGCTCTGGAAGCAGCACTTTTGTCTTTGGTCGCCGCGAATACGGTGGGCCGGCGGGGTGTCTGGCACGGTAACTGACATCGTGTCACGTGCGTCCGATGGCTTGACGTACGTCGATATAAACGGCATTACAACTGGGCAACCAGCCTGCGCTACTCACAGTTATCTAATTATCATGAACGAAACTTCGGCTGCAGGGCAGAGACAAATCGCGATGCTTCTGGCAGCTAAAGCAAGCGGAATGGTTGTGTCAGTTTCCGGAAACAATACCTGCACACGCTGGGGTGACGGAGAAGACATTAATATAGTTACGCTTGTTGGATAGTCCTTTTGTTGTGTGTTGTTGGACAATCCAGCCAGATGGCGACGGTACAGTGGGAGT
>JAXDQN010000406.1:0-5558 GCA_034667865.1 Gammaproteobacteria bacterium | reverse complement strand
AGCACCGGGCTGGTCCACAGCACCGCGCCGCTTTGCGCATCGAAGGCCATCACCGCGCGGCTGGCGACGCCCACAAAGCTCACCCAGCCGCTGGGGGAAATCGATGAGCGAATCACCATCGGCGTGGTGCGCGACACTACTTCGTTGACGACCCAATGCACACAGCCGGTTTTTGCATCCAGCGCATAGAACTGGCCGCCGCGATTGGTGACGAACAACCAATTGCCGATTACCGTAGGCTGCCCGCCGCCGGTCATTGAGAAAGCCCATTTCAATTGGAGCTTAGGGATGTCTTTGCTCTCCAACCCCGGATTGGGCTGATAGCGGCTCGACGCGGCGTCGACTGCCGCGCTGGGCCAGTCACCGCTGTCGGCCTTGATGGGCGGATTGGTTTTGCAGCTCGGAGCGCCCGCATGCGCGGCGCCCGCATCCGCGGCCGGCGCCGCTGGGGTCAGATAAACCGCGACTGCCAAAATCTGATCAGCGGAGAGGCCCTTTGCCATGGGCATCATCACCCCACTGGTGAGGGTTCGCACAATGTCGCCACGTGGCCTATTCCCAAGATCGGCCTTGCTCGGCGCCCGCTCGATGGCAGGTTCGTGACAGCTCTTGCAGCGTTGCTCGAAGATTTTGCCGCCAGGCTCCGCGGTTGCCGGCGTTTGCGCAAGGCTGGTAGAGAATGACAGCACGCAGGCTGCCGCGAACAATCCTTTACCTATCATGGATCACTCCGAGCGGGCGAATGTTGTTTTTATGGGCGGCCAGTCTATCTGAGCCCTTCCCGATATCAAACCGTTGTCAGTGCAATGCCGACAGCCGATTAGGTTTACCGCTTCTTGCCGCTGTGCAGGCCGCGCTCATACTTCACAGCCATGCGTACTTTGGCTGTGGCGATTGGCTTGACGGCAGCGGCGTTACACACGCCCGCGGCAGTTTCGCAGGAATCGGAAGGCGCTTCGCTCTCGGCCAAGCGACAGATGGTGATATGCATGAACAAAAGCATGTCCGTCGACAAAACGCTGTCCTACAACCAGGCCCTCAAGGACTGTAAGGAACGCATATCGGCGAGTATCGGTAAGCGTGCGGTGGCAGCCAACACGGTGGCAGCCAATAAAACTCCCTAGCCGCTCATGGCGCCTTGGGTGCGGGTGCTGCCCTCGGTGTCGGCTCCGCCTTCGACGTATCAATGTCTAATTTTGGCACTCCCAATTGACCCTCGAGCTTGTGCAGCTTATCGAGATCAATGGCGCCCACGATGTTAACGATGGTGAACTGACGCGGTTCGCTGGCAATGACCGCCAGGCCCACCGCCTGGCTCTTGTCCACCATGATGTAAATATCAACGTTGGCGTGAGTTTTGCGGCTGCGGGTTTCGACCAGGCGATTCCAGCCTGGCGCAGCTAGCTGGGTTCTAATCGCCTCGATGTCGGAGGCGCGGTAAGCCCCATCGCTATCAAAGGTGAAGCTGCGGATGTAAATGCCCTGCAATCCTTTGATCACCTCGATGGTCTGCGCCTCTTCCGGATCTTTGGAATCGAGAAAGCGCGCAGCCATCGCCAGCAAATTCGGATCCAAGGTGATGGTGACGGACTCTGAAGCTTTTTTCGACAGCGCCGAGAAATCCGGCAGCAACAGGCGTGCATTGGGCGCGGCCGCCGCCAGACCCGGCATCAAAAATATCCACAAGAGAATTGTTATACGGTGCCTCATGCGCCGGACTCCGAATCGAGCAGCGAGGATGACTGGTGTTTGACCGCCTCGTAAGCAAGATCCAACTTCTGGCTGGTCATATGCAACGCCTGCAACACCTGGCGCCGCGCCTCGAGCCCGTTCGCCAGTTCGCGCTGTGCGCGCACATGCTGCTGTACGCCCAGTGCGATGAGCAACGATGCCGCCAAGCCACTTACCCACCAAAGCGGTCGCGCCAGGGGGCGAGCGCGGGGCGGCGCAGCCGCTGGGGCCGATTTGGCCTCCATCTGCGCAATCAGACGGCGCGTGAAATCGGCGCTCGGCGCCACCGGGCGCAATGCTTCCCGCAATTCGGATTCGAGGTCTTTCTTCATGGCAATACTTCCTCCAAACGCTCGCGCAGCGATTCGAGCGAGCGCTTCAGGTGGCTCTTGACGGTATTAATGGGCATGTCGAGAGTCCGTGCAATGTCGGTGGGATCCAAGTCTTCCTGGTAGCGCAGCAACACCACGGCTCGCGCATCCGGCGTCAAGTTTTGCAGCAGCGCACCCAAATGCCTCTGCAGCAGCGGATCGCGATGTTCCGTAGGGTCGGAAATCGCCTGGTTCTCATCGAGTGCCGTCCATTCGATCCGCGCGCGATGGCGCAGCTGGTCGATGGCCTTGTGCGTGGTGACCTTGCGCAGCCAGAACACCAGGTGCTGGTTCGATTCGATCTGCTTGAGATGATCGCTCATTTGCATGAAAACATCTTGTGCCAGGTCTTCAGCCGGTTCCCGCGCGCCGAGCATGCGCAACGCGAGGCTGTACACGGATCGCTGGTGGGCGCGAATCAGCACCGCAATGGCGGATGACTGACCCGCGCGCGCCCGATCGAGCTGCTGGTCGAGGTAATCGAGACTTGAATCATTCAAATTGATTGACCGCAACGCCAGCGCCATTGCCTAAAGATCCATGCGCCCGTTACATCAACACATGCGTCCGCCCGATGCTGCTCTCGTGGATGTGCAGGTGCTTTTGCAGCTTCGGCAGATCATCGGGATTGAACGAACCGACGATGTTGATGATGGTGAATTCCCTCGGCTCGCTGGCAATCAGCGCAAAGCCGCTGGCGCGATTGTCGTCCATCAACACGTACATATCTACGTTCTCATCCTTTTTGCTGTCGTGAATCTGCATCAGTTGCGACCAGCCAGGAGCCGACAGCTGGCGGCGGACGCCGTCGATGTCAGCCACCGAGTAAGCAAAATCAGTGGCAAAGGTAAAGCTATGAATTTCGATCGACTTGATGCCGGACAACATGCGCTTGGTGGCGGCGCTGTCGGAATCCGAGTCGTTGATGAAGCCCCCGACAGCGTGCAACAGCCACGGTCCGAGACTGATATGTACCGAGTCGACGGCCTTTTCCGAGAGTCCCCTAAAATCCGGCAATTTCAACTTGCCGTCAGCGGTCCAGCCGAAACTGGGGATCAACAAACAAGCCATTAGCAGAACGCGAAGCTTCATAACCGGTACTCCTGTGCCTTGAACGGGGGCCGCAATGGCAGCCTTGTCTAGGAATACGCTCGAGAGGGCTCGCGAGAGTGCAGCGGCTAGTCGGATTTGCGCCGCTCTCAATCGGGCAAGGACTTGGCTTTGGGTTTTTCCATAGCTACATTCGTTCGATATTAATTGCATAATAGTTTGATATCTATATATTAAATTGCACTGTAAAGCCGGCCTGCGACACAGCTGTTCCCGCGTCAGTACGCCGCGGCGCATAATGAATTCACAATAACCGACGCGTCTCGCATAGCGAGGCGTGCACATGAGGGGAATGACAATGCTCAGTTGGCAGGCGATGACCTTGAACGGATTCCTGCGCTTCACCATGAAGCGTCATGGGAAGAAAGGCATCGATTTAGAGCGCCTCCGAGCAACCCCGCCGAAGATGGCGTTGAACATTCCCCGCGGCTTTAAAATCGAGGGCATTCGCAGCGAGCAAGGCCTGCAGTTCGATCTGGTCACCGCACAGGCACCCCAGGGGCCAGCGCCCGCGTCCGTCGTCCTGTATCTGCACGGCGGGGGTTACTTGTTCGGGTCCACCAAGACTCACCGTCAAGTATTGATAGCCATGGCCAAGGCATTCGCGGCGCCAGTGTACGGATTGGATTATCGGCTGGCGCCCGAACACCCATTTCCTGCGGCATTCGAGGACGCCTTGCTGGCCTATCGCTGGTTGCTCGATCGGCATCCGAACAGCGACATCGTGTTGGCAGGCGACTCGGCCGGCGCCGGCCTTGCGATTGCGACGGCGTTGGCCGTGCGTGACAACCACCTCTCGGCACCGAAAGCCATCGTGGGATTCTCGCCCTACTCGGACCTGGCTGTGACCGGCGCATCGGTCGAAGCCAACGCCAAGAGTTGCGCGATGTTTACGCCGCGAGGCGTACGCGAGGCAGCCGCCTTGTACCTTGCCGGCGCGGATGCGCGCGACCCACGCGCCTCGCCCTTGTACGGCGATTTATCCGGTCTTCCGCCGATGCTGTTGTTTGCAAGCCGCCATGAGATTTTGCGTGACGACACGTTGCGCCTGGCGGAACGCGCATCGGCAGCCGGCGTTGACGTAGAATTGATCGTGCGCGATCGGCTGCCACATGTCTGGCCGGTCTTTGTAACCTTGCTGCCCGAGGCGCGCGATGCGTTTGCGGCAGTGAAGTCATTTGCTCAGCGAATCCGTTTGCGGGGTTGAACAGTGTCCGAAAATCACGTCGATGTGTTGATCGTAGGCGGCGGGTTGTCGGGCATCGGTGCCGCGTACTGCCTGCAGCAAGACTGTCCCGGCAAAAGCTACATCATCTTGGAGGCTCGCGAACGCATCGGCGGCACTTGGGATCTGTTTCGATACCCCGGCATTCGCTCCGACTCAGACATGTACACCCTGGGGTATTCCTTCCGGCCTTGGGTGGAAGGCAAGGCGATCGCCGACGGCGGCTCCATTCTCAAATACATCAAGGATACGGCGGCCGACAACGGCATCGACAAGAACATCCGTTTCAATCACTGCGTCAAGCGCGCCGCTTGGTCGTCGCAGCAGGCGCAGTGGACTGTCGAGGTGGAACGGGCAGATGGCGGGGAAGCCATGCGCTTCACCTGCAATTTCTTGTTCGTCTGCGGCGGCTACTACAGCTACGCGGGCGGCTATAGGCCGGAATTTCCGGGCGAGAAGCGCTTCGGCGGTACCATCATCCATCCGCAAAAATGGCCCGAGGATCTGGCCTACGCCGGCAAGCGCGTGGTGGTCATCGGCAGCGGCGCGACCGCAGTGACGCTGGTGCCGGCGATGGCGCAAACGGCCGAGCATGTCACCATGGTGCAACGCTCGCCGACCTACGTCGTGTCCATGCCGAACAACGACAAGATCGGCAACTTCCTGCGGCGTCACCTGTCAGCCAAGCTGGCCTACGGCATCGTGCGTTGGCGCAATATCATGTTCGGCATCGTGTTCTTCCGACTATGCAAGCGCAGTCCGGAGCGCATGAAGAATTGGATCATCAAGAACGTGCAAAAAGGCTTGGGCGGCAGTTTCGATGTCGGCACTCATTTCACGCCGCGCTACAACCCCTGGGATCAGCGCATGTGCCTGGTGCCCGACGGCGACTTGTTCGATTCCATCAATCAAGGCAAGGCCTCGGTGGTCACGGACGAAATCGAGACCTTTACGGAACGGGGACTGAAGTTGCGCAGCGGCGCCGAAGTCGCAGCTGACATCATCGTCACGGCGACGGGATTGAATTTGGTTGCGCTCGGCGGCATCGCGCTTACCGTGGATGGGCAGGTCGTCGATCCGGGGAAGACTTTGAATTACCGAGGCACGATGTTCAGCGGCAT